>NZ_JBEZFT010000058.1:0-44919 GCF_040649595.1 Kribbella sp. NPDC048915
CTCGTCGCCGCCGCGATCGCACAAGCCGACCCCGCTCGCGCTCAGGCCGACGCGGAGGCGGCCGCGAAAGCGCGCGGGGTGTATGTGTCGCAGTCCGATGAGGCCGGCACCAAACGCATCTGGGTGCGGGCCGCGGCGGGTGCGGTGATCCGCTTCGACGCCACCATCGATGATCTGGCCCGGGCGTTGAAGGCTTTGGGTGACACCGACTCGCTGAACCAGCGCCGCGCGAAAGCGATCGACTGGATCGCCGACCCGGCCGCCGCCCACCAGTTGATCGAGGTCGCCCGTCACCTGGCCACCACCCAAGCCACCCCAGACAAGGCGGACGCGTCGGACACGGCAGCCCCGACGGGTGGCCCGGGCTCGACCCGTACGCCGAAGGTGACGGGTTCGCCGGACATGACGCCTGCGCGGGATGCGGCGGGTACGCCGGGCACGGCTTCCCCCAATGTGACAGGTACGCCGGACCTGCCGGACGCGCAAGCTACACCCGACGCGGGCGGTGCGCCGGACGCGGACGCTGCGGAGCACCCGGTCGCCGCGACGGACCCCGCCGCGAACAACGCCCACACCCACCCAGGCACCAGCACTCCCTCAGATGCCGCCCGCGCTGCCACAGGCAACGACACCGAAGCCTCCCCGGGGACCGACACGGGAGCCGACCCGGGAGCTACCCCGGGAGCTGACCCGGGCGCGGCAGCCATGTCGCCGAGCGCGTTCGGTGCGCGCGGCGCGTCCAGCGCGTTCGGTGCACGCAGCGCGTCCAGCGCGTCCAGCGCGTCCAGGACGGGCGGCGCCTCGAGCACGGGCCATGTGTCCAGTGCGGGCGGCGTGGCCAGTGCGGGCGGCGTGGCCGGCACGGGCAGCATCGCCGAGCCGTTCGATGAGGAGCACGCGCGGCTGGAAGAGGCGTATCTGATGGAGTCCCTCGGCTGGGAACCCACGTCCACCGACGCTACCTGGCAGCCCCCGCTCGACGACACCTTCGCCACAACCCAGCCCGCACCACCCCAAAAGCCCGGCCGCACCTCCGACTGCGACACCGGCTGTGACACCGACTGGGGCATCGATTGGGACGGCGACCAGGACACGAACGCGGACGCGGACGGGGAAGTCGGCCCCGTCGGCGCGGGCGGGGCCGCTGATGCGGGTGCACCCGTGGACGAGGACACGTTCACCCGCCGCGGCCTGGCCGCCACCCTCACCGCCCGGCTGGCCGCGATCAAACACGACGCGCACCGCACCGGCCTGGGTGCCGGTTCCACAGGCCGCGGACGCGCCCGGCACACCGTCTACGTGCACCTGACCGACCTCACCCTGGCCACCGGCACCGGCGTACTGCGCGTCGAACAACTCGGACCGCAACTGGCCACCCAGTTGACGGAACTCCTCGGCCACGACCATTTCGTGGTCAAACCGGTCATCGACCTGCACGACCAAGTCAGCGTCCACAGCTACGAAATCCCCGACCGCATCCGCGAACGCGTCCGCCTACGGCACCCGGTCGACATGTTCCCCTACAGCGGCGCGGAAGCCACCGTACGCATGGACCAAGACCACATCACCCCCTACGACCACACCCGCGACCGCGGCGCCGATCCAGAACCACCAGGCAACCAAGCCGACCAGAATGACCAGGCTGACCGGGGTGACCGGGGTGACCGGGGTGGGCAAGGGACCCAGCCCGGCCAGACGAGTGTCGACAACCTGATACCGCAAGGCCGACTCCACCACCGGGCCAAAACCTTCGGTGGCTGGCACAACCGGCGCCTGCCCAGCGGCGCCGTCGCCTGGGTCAGCCCGCACGGGTTCCGGTTCATCGTCGACCACACCGGCACACACCAACTCCCACGCAACCGAACCGGCTAACGCCAGTGCCCGCCGCATCGCCCGGCCGACCGACCGAATCAACCAAGGTCGTCGCCGGGCGATCAGGCATGTCCCCGTCCAAAAGGCCGCCCGGTCACGGACGTGGTGCAGGAACCCCTGGCTCATCCCACACGACCAGCAACCAACGGCCGGCGCGGCAGCGAATGGTCGGCACACCGACGAGCGGCCGGCGCGGCAGCGAATGGTCGGCACACCGACGAGCGGCCGGCGCGGCAGCGAGTAGTCGGCACACCGACGAGCGGCCGGCGCGGCAGCGAATGGTCGGGCGCACCGACGAGCGGTCGGCGCGGCAGCGAATGGTCGGCGCGCCGGCGAACCGAGCGCGCGGAACGGATCTGCCCTGCCGACCGACCCCGAGCTCGACCGCCGCCACCCGGCATCACCGCCCGGCACCACCGCCCGCCGTCACGACCTCCACCAAGCACGCGAACCCGCCCGGAGCACAGCCAGCGCCGCGGAGCCGAGGTCCAGGAACGGCCCCGCCGGCAGCAGACCGACCCCGAACCCGACCTCGTACCCCGCCTCCTGGCATCACAGCCCGGCGTCACGACCTCCACCAAGCGCGCGGACCACCCGGCACAGGCACAGCCGGACCCGGCGAGCCGAGGACAAAGAAGAGCCATGCCTGCTGCAGACCGAACCCGAGTTCGAAGGCTCGAGCCGAGCTCGAACGCTGCCCGACACCACCGCCGGACGTCGCCGCCGGACGTCGCCGCCGGACGTCGCCGCCGCCTCCGTGCCCGCGGTCTTGACGTGTACATCCAGGCGCCGAGAATCACCAACTGTCGATGTGCAGGACCTCGTCCAGTGGCTGTCGTGGTGCGGGCTTGAAGTCGGTGCCGATCGAGTACGCGGTCGGGATCAGCACGGTCTGCCGGATCTCCTCGGGCAGGCCGAGCAGTTCGCCGACCTCCTGCTCGTAGTTGAGATGCAGTGTCGTCCACGCCGTCCCGAGGCCGCGCGCCCGTGCCGCGAGCATGTAACTCCACGCCGACGGCAGAATCGAGCCCCACAGGCCGGACTGGTTCCCGGCGGGCAGCTTGCGCGCCTCCAGGCACGGAATGACCAGCACCGGCACCTGTCCCATCCGCTCGCCCAGGTAGGCGACGCCGTCACCGATGCGGCGCTGGATCGGTCCGCGGACCGGGTCGTCGGCGTACAGCTTGCTCGCTGCGCCCGGACCGGCCAGGTACTGCTCGACAGCCCGCCGGTAGTACTCGCCGATCGCCGCGCGCTTCTCGGCGTCGGTGATGACCAGCCAGTGCCAGGTCTGGCGGTTGCTCCCTGACGGCCCCTGCAGCGCGATCTCGATACACTCTCGCACCAGCTCCATCGGCACCGGCCGTTCCAGGTCGAGCCGTTTGCGGACGGTTCTGGTCGTGGTGAGCAGCTCGTCGGGGTTCAGGTCGAGTGTGTAGGTCACGGCGACCAGTCTGTCAGTCGAGCAACCACGTCCGGCGTCACTCGAACGGCGTCGGATCCCCCGCCCCCACCCGGACCACCTCGGGGACGTCGTCGGAGAAGTCCACGACCGTGGTCGGCTCGGTGCCGGCCTCGCCGTCGATGACCGCGTCGATCTGGTTGTCGAGCTCTTCCTTGATCTCCCAGCCCTGCGTCATCGGCTCATCCTGGCCGGGCAGCAGCAGGGTGCTGGACACCAGCGGCTCACCCAGCTCCGCCACCAGCGCCTGCGTCACCACGTGGGCCGGGATGCGCACACCGACGGTCTTCTTCTTCGGGTGCAGCAGCCGGCGCGGCACCTCTTTGGTGGCTGGCAGGATGAAGGTATAGCTGCCAGGTGTGGCCGCCTTCACCGACCGGAAGACCGCGTTGCTGATGTGCACGAACTGCCCGAGCTGCGCGAAGTTCTCGCACACCAGCGTGAAATGGTGCCGATCGTCCAGTTGCCGGATCGTGCGGATCCGGTCGATGCCGTCCCGGTTGCCGAGCTGGCAGCCCAGCGCGTAGCACGAGTCGGTCGGGTACGCGATCAGCCCGTCCTCCCGCAGCAGGTCCACAACCTGGCCGAGCGACCGGCGCTGGGGGTTGTCGGGATGGATGTCGAAATACCTGGCCATGACCGCCGAGCCTACTGCGCGGGGCCGAGCGGTTCAGCCGTCACCACCAGGTTCTCCTCGTAGCCGCCGCGTGCCACGTCGTACGCGCCGGTGCAGGTGATCAGGACGAGCCGGTGCGCGGTTGTCTGGTCGAACGCCCCGCTCTGCGTCGCGAGTGCGTCCTTCCGCACCGATCCGATCGAGACGACCCGGTACGACGCAGTACGGCCGGCACCGCGCAGTACGACGACCTCACCGCGCCGTACGCCGAGCAACCGGGCGAAGAAGCCGACGCCCTCGGTCTTGCTGTCGACGTGTCCGGCCAGCACCACCGAGCCGAACGGATCACCCGCCTGGGCGCCACCGTCCCACCAACCGACCCGCCGCGCCGTCGCTGGTAACTGCAACTGCCCGTCGACCGTCACCGCCGGTACGACGGGTGCCTGCGCACCACCTGGTAGCAGGACTCGTTGGGGAACGAAACGAATCCGCTGACTGGCCGCCGGCGTGCCGACCCGCCCCGGCGGTGCTGGAGTGCCGAAAGACGGAGTGCCGAAAGTCGGGGTGCCGAAAGTCGGGGTGCCGAAAGACGGGGTGCCGGAGGGCGATGTGGTCGCGGGTGGCGTGCCACGGAGGGCGAAGAAGTCGTACGTGCGCACCGGCGACGGCGGTGCCGTAGGCGTCGCGCTGCCCGCCCCGGACGAGCATGCGGTCAGGGCGAGACAGCACAACGCCGTACCGGCGAGCCCGAGCTTCAGCGACGTACCGCCTTCCGCGCCGTCACCACCGCGACGCCGAGCGCGGCCAGGAACACCACGACCCACAGCCCCGCCTGGCCGGCTGAGCTCTGCACCTGCTGAAGCCCGGCCGCCTGGCCGCCGGTCCCTGCGTTCACCTCACCCGGTTTGTCCGACCCGGTCGCCGGGAGTTTGATCGTGCCGAGCGCGACCGTCATCGTCTGCTGACTCGGGACGCCGATCGCGAACACCCGGGTCAGCACCCCCGCCGCCACCGGCAGGTCGAGCGGACCGAGCACCACCGGCGACGTCGCGCCGGTCGGCACGATGTCGACCTTGTAGGTGGCCGCCGGCACAACCAGGTCCAGGGACTCGCCGTTCGCGACGTTCTGGAACAGGACCTGCCCGTTCACCCGGATGTCGGCCGGACCGACCGCCGCGTCGTGCGCGACCCGCAGTGCCCCCTTGTCCTTCGGCACCGCGTCCAACTTGTTCGCGTACGTCGTGATCACCGGCGCACCGCTCGGCGAGACCGGCAGGTGAACGACCACGTCCAGGCTCGCTCCGGAACCGGCTGTCACTTCACGCTGAATGACTACCTGACTGCCCTGCCGGGCAGTGACCAGATGCTTCCCGGCTGTCACCGCGAACGGACCGACAATCTTCGCCCCGGCCACTCCGGCGGCAACCTGGCGGCCGTCGACGCTGAGATCCAGAGTGCGTCCGGGCAGCCCTTGAACGAAATACAGATTGGCGCCGGTCGCCGCCTCGGCCGGCGCCGTGACCAGCGCGGGAGCCGCGACGACGGCGATGGCGACCAGCGCCGGAAACACTCGGCGAATTACCGGACCGGAAATTCTCGAAATGCTTTTGTTGACCACCCGGAATTGCTCGGACACACTCCGTCCCCGCATTGTGATTCCCCCTCCGAAGTTCCTCGGAAATATGCTTCGGAAATTCCCCACCCCGAGAATTGGGGCGTATCGTATGCCCAAGTCAGACCCGACCGCCAGGGGATACGGTCAGGTCCGTATGGGGGCGGTGGCGGCGTGTCGACAGCCGGGCGTGCCGGGTTCCTCCCGGCGAGCACGACGGGGGTGGAGGAACCCGGACGTGCCGATGCCTGCCACCCGGGCACCCAATCGCCGCGGGCGCGGCTCCTGACGGCGGCCGCACTGCTGCCGGTGTTGGTCGTGGCCGCGGGCTGCACGAGTGACGACGCCCGGCCGGTTGCGCCGAGCCCCGGTGTGGCGACGTCGGAGTTGCCCGGGCCAGGTGGCGTGCAGCCGCCGGCCGCAGACCGGACCACTCCGGGAATCACGCTGACCGCGGTACCCCGCGCGGACGGCGCGTTCGATGTCACCGAGAACGTGCTGTTCGCCGAGGCCACGCAGATTCTGTTGTTGCAGCCGCCCGCCGCAGGTGACCAATTGCCCGGACTGATGGCCCCGACCATGCCGCGGGTGACGAATCTGAAAGTCATTGCCGACGACCGGTCCGTGCCACTGGACGACGCCCAACTGACCGGTCCCCGCAGCGTCCCGTTGATGGCCGCGGCCACCAGGATCCGGTTGACGTACCGACTGACCGGCTCGACGGTCCGCGCCACTCCGTCCCGGGCCACGCGCGCCGGCGCGGCGGTCCGGCCGCTCGCGTCGAGTACCGAGAGCACGCTGCCGACCGACGTCGTCGTCACCAGCGGACTGCTGAACGCGGTCTGCCCGTTGCTCGACGAGTCCCGGTGCGCGGTCGGTAACCCACCCCGCCTGGCGATCCGCCGCGGCATTCCGGCCGGCCGCGCCCTCGTCGTACTCCAACTCGATCTGCCACGCTGACCGCATGACACAACAGCCGATCGCGCTGGGCACCGCGCGCGGGCGGTGGGTGCTCGCGGCCACCGCACTCGGGTCGGGGATGGCCTTCCTCGACGGAACGGTCGTGAACGTCGCCCTGCCGGCGATGGGCGAGGACCTCAACGCCGGGATGGCCGGCCTGCAGTGGATCGTGAACGGCTACATGCTGATGCTCGCGTCGCTGGTGCTGCTCAGTGGTTCGCTCGGCGACCGGCTCGGACGGCAGCGGACGTTCGTGGTCGGCGTGATCTGGTTCGCGCTGGCCTCGATCGTCTGCGCGGCGGCGCCGAACCTCGAGGTGATGATCGCCGGCCGCGTCCTGCAAGGCATCGGCGGGGCGCTCCTCACGCCGGGCAGCCTCGCCATCCTGCAGACGTCGTTCCAGCAGTCCGACCGGGGCAAGGCGGTCGGCGCCTGGTCGGGTCTCACGTCGGTCGCCGCGGCCGTCGGTCCGTTCGTCGGCGGCAGCCTGGTCGACCGCGGCTCGTGGCAGCTGATCTTCCTGCTGAACGTCCCACTCGCTCTGGTCACCGTGCTGATCACGGTCCGGCACGTGCCCGAGACCCGGGACGAGCAGGCCGCGGGCAAGCTCGACGTCACCGGCGCCGTCCTCGCGACCGTCGGCCTGGCCGGTCTGACCTACGGCTTGATCAGCGCGGGCGACCACGGCTTCGGCGACGCGATGGTGCTGTCCAGTCTGATCCTCGGCGCGGTGGCACTGGCGGCGTTCGTCGAGGTGGAGCGGCGCGGCTCGCATCCGATGCTGCCGCTGAGCATCTTCGCCAACCGGCGCTTCACCGGCGCGAACCTGGTCACGGTCGTCGTGTACGGCGCACTCGGTACGGCGACCTTCCTCGTCGTCGTGTACCTGCAGACCGCACTGAACTACTCCGCACTCTGGGCCGGCGCGTCACTGCTGCCGATGACCATCCTGATGCTGTTCCTGTCCGGGTACGCCGGTGGTCTGGCGGACCGGATCGGGCCGCGGATCCCGATGACCGTCGGCCCACTGCTGATGGCCGGCGGATTCCTGCTGATGCTCCGGATCAACATCGGCACCAGCTACTACACCGCAGTACTGCCGGCCGTGATTCTGCTCGGGCTCGGACTGGTCTCGACGGTCGCGCCGCTGACCGCCACCGTCCTGGCGTCGGTCGCGGACCACCACGCCGGCATCGCGTCCGGCGTCAACAACGCGGTCGCCCGGTCGGCGCAGCTGATGGCGGTCGCGGCGATCCCGATCGCGGCCGGCATCACCGGTGACACCTACCGGGATCCTGTTGCCTTCCACAACGGATTCGGCCGGGCGCTGTGGATCTCCGCCGGTCTCGCGGCGGGCGGCGCCGTGATCGCCTGGGTGACCCTGGGCGGTCCGCGCCGGCCACGCGAGGCCGAGATCGTCGAACATCACGTGCACTGCGCGCTCGAGGCGCCGCCGTACGCACACGGGAGAGCGCCAAGCTGATTTGTCGACATATCGCGGACGGGCTCAGCGCGCGAGGTAGCGTCGGCGGCTGTCCGGATCGAGGCGTTCGATGGCGTAGCGGAGCATCGTGCGCGGCATCCGGGACGAGTAGCGGTCGAGGAACGCGCGCAGTTCCTCCTCGGACACCCGCTTGCCCGCCTCGCGCAACATCCACCCGGAGGCCTTGTGGATCAGGTCCTCCCGATCGTCCAGCACCTCGACGGACAACGTGTAGGTGTCCTCGGTCTGCCCACGCCCGATCAGGTACTGCGTGGCGATCAGTGCGATCCGCCGTTCCCAGAGCGACTCAGAGCGGATCAACGTGTAGAGCGGATCGCGCGGCTTGTCGAACAGGTACCCGCCGACCACCTGCGGGGCGCTGCAATCCACCAGATCCCAGTTGTTGATGTACGCCGTACTGCGCAAATACAGCTCGTAGATCGCGGCGAGCTCGTCCGGGTCGACAGTGCGCGGTTTGAGACTGCGCGCCGCGCGATCGGCCAGCAGGCACAAAATCGCGAGACGGTGTTCGTGCACCGGGCTGGTAAGAGCGCGTTCGAGCTCGGGCAGCGGCAGGCCGGCCCGCAGGTACGGCTTGAGGATGCCGCGGATTGTCGAAAGCTTGACGCCGATCATCCGGTCGCCATGACCGTATCCGCCCGGCTGCAGCTGGAAGTAGCGCGCGAGGGCCTCCGCCACCGCGGGGTCGGCGACCGCGTCGACCTCCGCGATCAGGCTCTCCGTCGTGAGCACCGTCAGACCCATACCACCTTGTCTATCACCCGGCCTAGGTCGGGCGTTTGCTCGACTTCGGCGAGGTCACGCTCCGGGGTCGATCGTCGACAGAACCGTTGTGACACAAGCACGTTGGGGCATACGGTGGGAGTGCAGGACAGTTCCATTCCGCCAGAACCCACCCGCGTTCGTGGCGCTACCCCGGGGGAGAGACCCGCGTGACCAGCCACCCAGAGCCGCGGGACGGCGAGATGATCCGCACCACCTTCGACGCGGTGACCGAAGAGCTCGAACCAGGCGTGCTGCTGGTTCGGATGTCCGGCGAGATCGACATCGCGAGTACCGAGTTCGCCGCCGAGTCGATCCGGGCCGCCGTCGCACCGCCCGCGCGGCTGGTGCTGATCGACGTCTCCGCCGTCACCTTCTGCAGTTCGGCCGGGCTCGGCAACCTGGTCGAGGCCCGCAACCTGGCCGGCCGGCACAACATCACCCTCGCCCTTGTCGGCGTCGGCCGCCCGGTCGACCGCCCGCTGTCGGTGACCGGCCTCGGCGGCCAGTTCCGCATCTACGGCAGCGCCGCGGAGGCACTGGCCAGCCTCTGAGCACCGGCCAGTGCGTTGCCAGAGGCAACGATCACGGGCTT
Source organism: Kribbella sp. NPDC048915 (assembly GCF_040649595.1). NCBI lineage: Bacteria > Bacillati > Actinomycetota > Actinomycetes > Propionibacteriales > Kribbellaceae > Kribbella > Kribbella sp. NPDC048915. Next base: position 9,384 of record NZ_JBEZFT010000058.1, read on the forward strand.
GGCGGCGACCGGCAGTACGCCGAATCCCGGCCGTTGGCGTCCCCCCGCTACCATCACCTTGCTGTGGTTCGTCGTCCCGACATCGACACCAAGCGCTATCACCTGCACGACCGTCGACCGGCGATGCGATAGCGTCCGGTGTCTCCGACGAAGGAAAGTCATGGGTGAGCTAGCCAAGATCGTGGTCGTCGTACCGACCTACAACGAGCGGGAGAACCTGCCCGTGCTGGCCGGGCTGCTGTCCGACCTGAACCTGCCCGGCCTGGAGCTTCTCGTCGTCGACGACAACTCCCCCGACGGCACGGGCGACGTCGCCGACGAACTGGCGAAGGAGTCGCCGGACAAGGTCAGCGTCCTGCACCGCACCGCGAAGGACGGCCTCGGCCGGGCGTACGTGGCCGGGATCACCCGCGCGCTCGACGAGGGCGCCGACATCGTCATCCAGATGGACGCCGACCTGTCGCACCCGGCCTCGGTCATCCCGACCATGGTCGAGACGCTGCGGACCACCGACGCCGGCGTCGTGATCGGCTCGCGCTACGTGCCCGGCGGATCCGCCGCGGCCGAGTGGGGCTGGCACCGGCGGGCGCTGTCCGCCTGGGCGAACTTCTACGTCAACGCGATTCTGCGGCTGCACGTCAAGGACGCCACCGCCGGGTTCAAGGCGTGGAAGGCCGACACGCTGCGCTGGATCGACGTCGGGTCGATCGAGAGCAACGGGTACTCCTTCCAGGTCGAGATGAACTACCGCACGGTCAAGCGCGGCCTGAAGATCGCCGAGGTCCCGATCCGGTTCGAGGAGCGCACCGAGGGCGTCTCGAAGATGAGCCTGAAGGTTCAACTCGAGTCCGCCCTGATGCCGTGGAAGCTGCTGTTCGGCCGTTCGTAGCCCGCTGCGCGTCCCCGCCCGCTCTCAGATCGAGCGGGCGATCGAGGCGAGCATGCGGTCGCCGTCGCGGAACACCACCTTCTGCGCGTCCCGCCGGGCCGCGACGCACAGCGTGGCCGTCACGTTGTGGATCGACTCGACGCCGGTCATCGTCGTGCACTTCGCAACCAGGGTGAAGACCGCACCGTCCGCCGAGGTGTAGCGGCCGGAGTACGTCGTCTGCGCCTGCGCACCGATGTTCGAGTTCGCCGGGCTGACGGTGCGGACCGGGCCGACCTTGGCCGACTTCAGCTTGTCGGCCTTGATCAGTGCGCGCGCCACCGCGACCACCTGGGTGCGTGGCGAGACCCCCGCCGGGGTGACCACCACCATGGCGGCGCCGGCCTGCGTGCCGGCGCCCAGCGTGACGGAGAACGTCGTCGAGCGGCTCTTGCGCCAGCCCGCGGCGGGTGCCACGTACACGTCGTCGTACACGAGGATGCCCTGGTCGATGTCCTTCAGCGTCCGGCGGCGCTCCGGGGTCGTTGACCTGGCCGACGGCGATGGTGGCGTTGTTGGTGTGGTCGAAGGCTCGGGCGACGGGGCCTCGGTCGTCGGGTTCGTCGTCGGGTTCGTCGTCGGGTTCTCGGTAGGCGTCTCGGCCGGGGCCGTGGCGGTCGGGACCGGCGGGTCGGCTTCGGCTGTGTCGCCGCCGCGGGTCAACAGGACGACGCCGCCTCCGACGAGCGCCAGCACCACAGCGGCCGCGGCTGCGGCGAACCAGGGTCCTTTGCCGCGCGGGGTGGGCGGCTGGGTGGCGTATGTGTCGTACTGCGGCGGCTGCGCGCCGTACTGCGGTTGCTGGTTGTACGGCGGCTGCTGGTTGTACGGCGGGCCTTGGTTGTACTGCGGTTGCTGGCCGTACGGCGGTTGCTGGCCGTACTGCGGTTGCTGGCCGTACCCAGGCTGCCCGTACTGCGGTTGCCCGTACTGGGGTAGCGGGCGGGTGGGTTCCGGAGGAGGGCCGTCCTGGCCGGGGCGGTTGTCCGGGTTCCAGGCGGGCGGTTGCTGATCGCTCACGGCGAGAGCCTCACTAGATCGTTCGAACGACAGGACGGACCGGTCCCCGAAACCGGGCCGCCCGAGGCTACCTCACCCGGCGCGTCCGGCCTACGGTCAGCCGTAGCCGAGTTCGTGCAGGCGGGCGTCGTCGATGCCGAAGTGGTGGGCGATCTCGTGCACGACGGTGATGTTGACCTCGTCGACCACGTCGTCGACGGTGTCGCAGATCGCCAGCGTCGGGTTCCGGTAGATCGTGATGCGATCCGGCAGGACGCCGCCGTAGTAATGCCCACGCTCGGTCAGCGGAACGCCCTCGTAGATCCCGAGCAGCTCCGGATCGTCGGCCGGCGGCTCGTCCTCGACGAAGACCGCCACGTTGTCGATCAGCGCGGCCAGCTCCTCCGGCACCTCGTCCAGCGCCGCTGCGACCAGCACCTCGAAGTCCGCCCGGCTCATCTCGATCACGGTGCCAGCGTAGTGACTCAGAGCCAGCCCTGACGGGACGCCTGGACGCCCAGCTGGAACCTCGTCTGCGCACCCAGCGCCTCCTGCAGCCGCCCGATCCGGCGGGCGATCGTCCGCTCGCTGACGCCGAACTCGCGGGCGATCGACTCGTCGGTCAGCCCCGCACTCAGGTAGGTCAGCAGCCGCTTCGCCTCCAGGCTCGGTCCGGCCGTCACGTCGTTCAGCTCGGTACCGCCGGTGATCGGTACGGCGATCCGCCACAGCGCCTCGAAGATGCGCTCCAGCCCGCCGAGCAGCGGTGAGTCGTGCACCACCAGTGCGACGAACTCAGGTCCGCGGCGTACATCCGTCCGCGCCCCCACCAGCGCCCACCGGTCGTCGACGATGTGATGTTCAGCGGTACGTGCGGAAACACCCGCGCCTGCTCGCCCGCGTCGATGCACTGCTGCACCAGGTGCAGTGCGCTCGCGTCCTGCAGTACATGCGCTCCGTAGATGACGTCGTACCGCACGCCGCGGTGCAGCGCGTCGAACAGCCCCTCCACGATGCGGAGTTCCTTCGCGGCGATGTTGCCCATGGTCATCGCCCGTACGTGCTCGTTCGCGTCACCCTGGACCGAGTTGAGCACGGACTGCGCGGCCTCGTACGTCGGGAGCACCTCGAGGTGGTCCTGCTTCCCCATCGCCGTTTTCCACAGCTCGGTGAGCAGGTCGGCGCTTTCCCTCGCCAGAGCGGCCTGTGCGGTGTGGCGCTCCGCTACAGCGTCCATGGCGAGGCGGGGCGGCTGTGCGCCGCCGTCTGCCCGCTCCACGAGCCCCAGTGCTGTCAGCTCGGCCAGACAGGTCTCGCTGTCACCGTGGCGGCCGCTATGACGTCAGACGGCGTACCCGGGTTCTGCAGCAGGTCGAGGTACAGCGTCTCGGCCGGTGCCGAGACACCCAGCGCCTGGAGCGGCTCCATGGCCTCTGTGTATCAGTCGGCGACAGGTTCCCGCCATGCCGGATTCCGACAGCACAACACCTCGTGGCGCCCACCGGTACGTGCAGATACTGATGCCGCTTTCTCCCCTCGGTCCCCCTAGGAGTTGTTTATGAGAAAGAGCATGGTCTGGTCGGCGGTAGCAGCCGTCGGCCTGTCACTCGGCCTGACGGCCACACCGGCCGCAGCCGATCCCGCGGCGCCGGCAGCGGTCCAGAGCCTCTCACCGGACGTCCAGCAGGTCGTTGACAACCTGCCGGCCATGCGGGCCCGCGCAGAGGCTCGGCGCGCCGAGCTCGGCCTGGCCGACAGCCCGGCGCGGGACGCCTTACTCGCAGCGATCGATCCGACGCAGTACGAGTGCTCCAGCGAGACACCGCCCGTCACCGCGGCCATCCTGCCCGACGTCGCCAGCTGGACCTTTGAACAGCGCCTGGCCGTTCTGCACGTGCTGCTGTTCGACATCGCGATGCTGGACGGCGTCTACTTCCCGCAGAGCGGCCCGCTCACGTACGGCGTACGGGGTGAATTCACTCACACCGTCGACAAGACGTTCCGCAACCTGAAGCGCTTCTGGGACATCTCCTCCGCCGACATCGACGTGGTACCGGCGCACGGCCGCATCATGCTCGACTCGGACCGGAACTACCGGGTCTTCACGGTCCTGTACGGCGCCGACCCGGCCGCCTCGCGCGTCTCGGCCGACCTGGTCGCGCACGAGCTGAACAGCGCGGCCCTCGGGTACGGCGACCTGCCCGTGTTCACCTTCAACGCCTACGCCTCCCCCGGCGGCGAGGACGTCCCCGGCTACGGCCTCTCGCACCGGCGGATCACCTTCGGCGACGGCGTACTCAAAGGGTTCGCCCGGGTCGGACTCGGCGACGTGGCGCCGCAGGCGATCCTCGCGCACGAGTTCGGCCACCAGATCCAGTACGGCGAGGACCTGATGAACAGCGACCTGCCCGCGCCCGAGGCGACCCGGCGGATCGAACTGATGGCCGACGCGTTCAGTGCTTACTTCCTCACCCACGCCCGCGGCGAATCGATGAACTGGAAGCGGGTGCAGGCGTTCGGCCAGATGTTCTACCAGCTGGGCGACTGCGGCTTCACCGCCGACGGCCACCACGGCACCCCGAACCAGCGGATGAAGTCCGCACTGTGGGCGTACGGCGTCGCGGACACCGCCCGGCCGCAGGGCTTCATCCTTCCCTCGTTGACCTTCGCCGACCGCTTCACCGCCCGGTACCCGCAGCTGATCGCCCCTGACGCGACGTCCTGACCGTCGCTCGATCAGCCGCCGCCGGCCGGTCACTCACCACCGGCCGGGGCGCCGTACGCCGAGTTCCTCCCGGCGTACGGCGCCCTCGCGGGACGGCGTTCGGCGCCCTCGCGGGACGGGGTTCGACGCCCTCGCGCGACGGGGTTCGGCGGCCGCGCGGGAACTCGTTTTGGAGCATGGCGGCAAACCCTCTATGCTTACGGCTGTCCCTGGAGCTTCGGCTCCCGCGGGTCCGAGTCCCCATCGTCTAGTGGCCTAGGACGCTGCCCTTTCAAGGCGGTAACGCGGGTTCGAATCCCGTTGGGGATACGGCCGAAAGGCCGGTGCAAGAAGTACCTCGAAGATGCTGTAAGATCATCGAGTCATCTGGCCCAGTGGCGCAGTTGGTTAGCGTGCCGCCCTGTCACGGCGGAGGTCGCGGGTTCGAGTCCCGTCTGGGTCGCCAGGAGAAGGCGGCGGTGTCCACAACAACACCGCCGCCGAGTTTTCTCCCCGGTCAGGTAGCTCAGCTGGTAGAGCGTCCGCCTGAAAAGCGGAAGGTCGGCGGTTCGAGACCGCCCCTGACCACCACCACCCTCTCCACCACCGGAGAGGGCTTTTTTATTCCGCAATCGCCACCCGACCAATCGGCGCGGCGAGCCCTTCTACTTCACCTCAGCACCAACGGCTTGTTTCACCGTTAGCGAGTTGTTTCACGCCAGCGCCGCAATAACCCGCCGACCAGTGGGGTCGCGGTTCTGGCCTCGAAGTCCACGTCGACGTCGAACACATCGAAAGGTGAACTGCGCCAGCCGGCGTTCAGGACCAGGTGCCGCAAGCTCACGACGATTGCTGCCGCCATCAACCCGTCGTCATCGGCGCGCATCAGCTCACTCCAGAGATCCCCGCCTGAGTCTGCAACACCCGAGTGGAGCGTTCGGCGTGGCGGGGCGTTACAGTTGGCTTCAGGTCGACTTCGGTATTACGGTAGACCCACGGTGTAACTGCGGTCGACCGCTACTTTGTCAGGAGCAGTGGTGGTCGGACCGTACGCGCGCGAGCCCCCAGCCCGACCACGGCGAACACGAACCGGGTGAACCTCGGTGGTGCGAAGTACAGCAGGGCTCGGTGAAGTCGGGTAGAGCGGGTGGCGGATCGGCCGGTCCTGGGCACCCGTAGTTGGTTGACCATTGACGGGAGTGACAGTGGCCCCTTCTCCAGAGGCCGTACGACTCGCCAGACGACTCCGGGACCTGCGGGAGACCGCTGGGCTGACCCAGAAGGACGTGTCGCAGGCGCTCAGCGCCGAGGTCCGGGTCGCGGTCGCGACGATCAGCTCCTGGGAGTCGCAGTCGAATCCGAAGCTGCCGCCGGAGGAGAAGCTCCGGGCGTACGCGTTGTTCTTCGCGATGTCGCCGCCACTGGAGCGAATGCCGCGTGAGCAGGACCTCAGTCCCGCGGAGCGTGAGCGGTTCACCTCCCTGCACCGTGAGCTCGTCATGCTGCGCGACGACGTTCGCCACCAGCAGACCGGCACGCCCTCCGCGAGTTCCTACACATTCGACTTCGAGTCCGGCCGGATCACGCTGATCTGCCCGGAGGTTCCCGAAGTCGGACGGTCGCCGCTGGCCGACGAGAACAACCCCAACCACACCAGGCTGTACCGGTACGCCGATCTCGACGCGCTGATCGAGATGTGGGGCCACGTCCGCGCGTCGAACCCGGAACTGCGGGTGCGCCACCGACTGCCGTCCGAGGTCACCGCGGACCATCTGTCCGGTCACCTGATCCTGATCGGCGGTATCGCCTGGAACCGGGTCACCAGCCGGCTGCTCCGCGTCCTCGACAACCTCCCGATCCGTCAGATGTCGGTCCCGGACCTGGCCGACGGCGAGATCTTCCGGTCGCGCGACGGCAGGGAGTACCGCCCGGTCTGGGAAGAGCGTAAGAACTCCGACGAGGAAGCCCCGACAGCAGAAGAGCTCGAGACCGAGCAGGCACAAGACGCTTGGAAGGGCGGCACGCCCCGCGAGCTCGTCGAGGACGTTGCGCTGTTCGCGCGACTCCCCAACCCGTTCAACCGCAGCCGTACTATCACCATCTGCAACGGCGTGTACAGCCGCGGAGTCTTGGGCTCGGTCCGGATGCTGACCGACGATGCCGTCCGCGAACGCAATGAGTCGTACCTGGCCAACAGATTCCCCGGCGGCGTCTACGGGCTGCTGACGCGCGTTCCGGTCATCAACGGCGAAGCCGTGACGCCGGACCTCGAGATCGAGGACAACCGGCTCTTCGAGTGGTCTCCGGAGGACGAGGGCGCATGAGCCGTCGAGCTCGACAAATCAAGGCGTCCCACGCCGGCCTGCTGTTCGACGGACCCGTCCCGATGGCGGCGTCGGCGAACACACGGCTCGATGCCATCGTCGTACCGGCTGCACGTCCGGCGTCGGAGCTGCAGAGCGTCATCAACTTGTCCGCCGAACTGCGGGTGCCGTTGGTCATCCTTTGCAGCCGGAGCGCGCAGGTCGCGCAGGTCGTTCGACGGGTGAATGCCAAGTTTCGCGCCCAGGCCCTGGTCATCGGCATTCCTGACGACTATCGACCGCCGTGCCCGGCGCCGCAGACGTCCGCCGAGAAGTTCCGGCAAGCCTCGGCGGGCCGGGTCAGCGACCTCAGCGCAAAGCGCAACATCGGCCTGTTGCTCGGCAGGCTGTGCGGATGGAACAAGATTCTGTTCGTCGACGACGACATCCGGCAGCTCAAGGCCAGGGACGTCCAGCGCCTGAATGTGTACCTCGACCGGCACCCGGTGGCCTCGATGGCGAGTTGGGATTTTCCGGACAACTCGGTGGTCTGTCACGCCCGGCGGCTGGTGAGCGCGCAGGATGTGTTCGTCAGCGGCGCGGTGCTCGGTGTCGATCTGCAGCGGCCGGAGCTGTCGTTCTTCGCCGATATCTACAACGAGGACTGGTTCTTCTTCGCCCGGCATGCGGCGCGCCGGGCGATTCCGAAGATCGGCGAGGTCCGGCAGCTCGAATACGACCCGTTCGCCGATCCGGATCGGGCCGCCCGGGAGGAGTTCGGCGATCTGCTGGCCGAGGGTTTGTTCGCGGCGTTCGAGGTGCAACCCGACGCGACCTTCGAGGATCAATTGCGGATCGCGATGCAGACGTCGTACTGGGACTACTTCAAGACTGTCCGGCTGACGACAATCACCGACACCTTGGCCGATGTGCGGGCGGCGAAGTCGTCGTTCGACGTCACCGAGTATCACCGGATCGAGAATTCGCTGGAAACCGCGCTGAAATGGGCGTTGAGCATTTCGCCGGAGCTGTGCGTCGAGTTCATCAAATGCTGGCAGGAAGACGAGGAGCTGTGGCAGAAGATGCTCAGCAACCTGCCGACCAACCTGAGCAAGCAAGAGGCGCTGAGCTACCTTCAGCTGGCGAACTGGACGTCGTGTGGCTACGGCCTACCCACCGAATCGGCGGAGCCGGGTCTCGAAACGGCCGGAGCCGTCAGCTAGCAGCTGGCGTTCGCCGGTCGGGTCGAAGCCGAGGCGTTCGTACACCGCGCGGGCGACCGTGTTGGTGTCCAGCACCCACACGCGCCACTCGGTGACGTCCGGTTCGACCGCGGCGAGCTCGGCGAGGACGGCTCGCAGGATGCCGGTACGGCGGTATCGTGGGTCGACCCAGACCGATTCGATGTGGCGTTCGGACGGCGGCCGGCCCTCGACGCGGACCGAACTGGCGAGGCCGATGATGCGGGCCGCGTCGCGCGCGACGACCCAGCGCATCCGGGTGAAACGTTCCCGCCAGCCGTCCTCTCCGACGGCGACCTCGTCCTCGTAGTCGGCGAGGTACGCGCTCGGGGAATCCTTCAGCGCCCGGAGGCGCACCTCCCGGGCGATCGGCCAGTCGTCGGCACCGAGCAAGGCGAGTTCCAAGGTCCCGGACCCCTTCGGGAGATGGCAACAGGCATCCATACCAGTGTCGCCGTTTCTCTCGGTGACGAAACCGGCCCGCCGACTATGTCACATCCGGTGACCGGTTTCTCAGCAGATCGCCTGGTCGATGAACGCGTCGACCGACGTGTCGGGGTTGTCCGGCAGCCGCGGCGTGACCGCGATCGTGACCTGGCGCCGGGTGTCCTCGGTCATGAACGTGTAGGCCTGGTAGGCCAGCGCGTCGCCGTCGTTGCCGTACACCCGGATCTTGCAGGCGGTGTCGTGCCACGAGAGGCCCAGACCGTATGCGCGGTCCGGCGTACCCGGCGTCTTCATTGCCTCGAGCAGCCGATCCGGCAACAACCGGCCGCCGAGCAGCGCATCGAAGAACCGGTTCAGGTCGCGCGTGGTCGAGATCAATTCACCGGCCGCGCCGAACAGCGACGGGTTCATCTGGGTGAAGTCGACCAGCTCGCCGTCCTTCGGTACGTACCCGTGCGCGTGCGGTCCCCTGAGGTAGGGCGACGTACCGGGCATCGACGTACCGTGCAGGCCGAGCGGGCGGATCAGGCGCCGCTCGATCTCCTCGGCGTAGGTGTGACCAGTGACCTTCTCGATGATCTCGCCGATCAGGACGTAGTTGGTGTTCGAGTAGTCGTACTGCGAACCCGGCTGGTCGAAAACGGGCGGATGTGCGAGAGCCTGCTCGATCTGTTCGGCCGGCGTCCACGTGCGGTGCTGGAGCTCGTAGAACGCCGGGTTCGGCGGCATCGGGAGTGTGTCCTTGAAGTCGTACAAACCGCTGGTGTGGTTGAGCAGGTGCCGCACCGTGATGTTCTCGCCGTTAGGGACGACGCCCGGCAGCCAGCGTTCCACCGGATCGTCGAGTCGCATCCGATGCTCGGCGACGAGCTGCAGTACGACGGCCGCGACGAACGTCTTCGTGATACTGCCGGCCCGGAACCGCCCCGCGACCGGGACCTTCCGCGTCGTGCCCAGCTCCGCCACCCCGCTGCTGCCACGCCAAACCCGCGTGCCGTCGCGTACCTCGGCCAGCGCCCCGATCGCCACCACTGCGTCGAGTTTGCGCTGCAATTCCATGTCCTGCGGCACGGCCGCTGCAGGCCCCAAAGCCATCGCCGCCGCCGTCACCAGTGCCACCATCATCCCGCTCTCCTCATGTGTCGATCCGGTTCCCCAGCCTTCCGGCGTCGCCCCGTCCGCACATCAGGGATCACCCCGTCAACCGCCTCCAGAGCCCCCAGTTCTCCAGTACCAGCACGAGGATGTTGCTCACGGCACCTACGCGGCGGCCGCAACCTCTGGGACCGGGGTGGACCTGGACCGCAGTTGCGGCGCGGCAAAGGTCAGCAGCAGGTTCGTGACGGCGAAGGCCGCGCCGACGAGGAGGCCCCGGTGATAGCCCGCTTGAAGCGCTTCAAGTCGGCCCGCGCCGTGAGCGAGTTGATGGTTGGTGTGGGCAACGGAAAGCGTCGTGACAATCGCGAGGCCGAGGGCCGCTCCGACCTGGCTCATCGAGTTGACGACGCCCGAGGTGGCGCCGGCCTCAGCAGGTCGTACGGCCGATACCGCGTTGATCTGCGCCGGAACGGTGACCAGCACGATGCTGAAGCCGAAGATGACGATTCCAGGCAGCATGTGCGTGCCGCGCCGAGGGCGTCGAACGTACGGCGACCCGTCGCGTGCCGGCGATCCGGGACGAACACCGGGATCAGCACGAGCAACGCGACCACGATCGGAACGTGGACGAAGAACACCCATTGCCAACTGAGCGAGTCAACGAGGACACCACCCGCGACGACACCGAGCGTGCCGCCGAGACCGGCCAGACCACCCCAGACGCCCAGCGCGAGGTTGCGCTCGCGGCCGTGGTCGAAGGTCGTGGTGAGGATCGCCAGCGCCGCCGGTGACAGCATCGCGCCGCCGAGGCCCTGCGCCGCCCGCGCCGCGATCAGCAGCTCCGGCGAGTTCGACAGCCCCGCGATCAGCGAGGACACACCGAACAGCACGATTCCCGCGGTGAACACCCGGCGCGCTCCGAGTAGATCGGCGGTCCGCCCGCCGAGCAGCAGGAAGCCGCCGAAGAGCAGCGTGTAGGCGTTGATGACCCACTGCAGGGTCGCGGCGGAGAAGTCCAGATCCGTCTGGATGTGGGGCAGCGCGACATTCACGATCGTCACGTCGAGCACCACGATGAACTGCGCGAGGGCCAGCACCGCCAGCGTGACCCAAGGACTGCGTCGCATCGTCGTACCTCATTCGGGAAGACTTGTGTACGCCGTACGTATACAGCGTAAGCTTACGCAGTAGACGGTAAGTCTACGGTGTAAACTTGTCAACATGGCCACCAAGGAACGACTCGATCCGGCGAAGATTGTCGACACCGCGCTGGCGATCGCCGACGAGGAAGGCCCGGCCGCGATTTCGCTCCGGAAGCTGGCCGCGCAGCACGACGTCACGCCGATGGCGCTGTACCGGCACTTCAAGGACAAGGACGACCTGCTCGCGGCGCTGGGCGCTCGCCTGCTGGCGGAGGTCGTCCTGCCGGAGCCGAGCGACGCGCCCTGGGACGTGCAACTGCGGGAGTTGCTGACCGCGGTAGTCACCGCGCTGCGCGCACATCCACGCCTGGCGGACCTGACCCGGACCCAGTTCCTGGTCGCCGAGGCCGGCCTGGCGCTGTCCGAGCGGACCCTGGACCTCCTGGTGCAGGGCGGATTCTCGGTCGACGACGCGGCGGAGGTCGGCCGGCAGACGGTCTCCGCGCTGGTCGCGCTGGTGGTCGGCGACCCGATCGCCCGCGAGGTCAGCGATCCCGAGGCGCGCGCGGCCTCGGTCCGGCGGAAGCAGGCGTCGCTCAACGCCCTGTCCCCCGAGCGGTACCCGCGGATCACCTCCGCCGCGCGCACCCTGATCTGGCCGAAGTCCCAGGACCGGTACTACGAGATCGGCATCGAACTCACCCTCGCCGGGATCCGCGGCATCCGCCCGTAGCCGGACCGAACAGCAGGACGGGCGTGTACGACCGGCGCGAGCGTGGCGAGCGGGTTACGCTCCGCAGTGGAGCGATACCACTGACAACGGAGGTACACCGATGGCGGGGAAGTTCGAGCTGTACAAGGACAAGTCCGGCGAGTTCCGGTTCCGCTTGAAAGCCGGGAACGGCGAGGTCATCGCGACCAGCAGCGAGAGTTACGGCTCGAAGGCCGCCGCGCTCAACGGAATCGATTCGATCAAGCGGAACGCCGCCGAGGCGAAGGTCGACGACCAGACCGACTGATCCGGCCGGACCCCCTGAGAACGACGAAACACGACGACGGCGGGCTTCCCCTGAGGGAGGCCCGCCGTCGTTCGTCGACTCAGAGACCGTCCTCGAACACGACCCCGCGGACCTCGACGCCCAGCCCTTCGATGGCGGCATCGGGAATCATCGCGGCCAGCTCGCAGGCACGCTCCCGAGACGCCACGTCGATCAGGTAGTACCCGCCAAGGAACTCTTTCGACTCCACGAACGGCCCGTCGGTGACGGCCGGAAGTCCGTCGCGGACCTTGACCGTCGCGGACTGCGCCGGCTGCTGCAGCGCGACGGTGCTGTGGAACTCACCGGTCGACTTGATCGTGTCGAGGAATTTCTGGTGCCCCGCGCCGATGGCCTGCTGCTCTTCCTCGGACAGCGCGTCGAGGACGTCGGAATTGATGTTCAGGACCAGTAGGTACTTCACGATGTCTCCTTCACACGCGGCACCCGGACGGGCGCCTCTCACCATCAGTACGGAGCGGGCTGGCGTCCTTTGACATCGACCGCGACTACCGTCGGATCGTGCTGAGTCTCACAGATGTCCGGGCCGCCGCCGAGCGCCTGCAGGCAGTGGCGCACCGTACGCCGGTGCTCACCTCGCGAACGCTCGACGAGCGAGTCGGGGCGCAGGTCTTCCTCAAGGCGGAGAACTTTCAGCGGATCGGTGCGTTCAAGTTCCGCGGTGCGTACAACGCGATCAGCCGGCTCACCGGCGAGCAACTGACCGCGGGCGTGGCGGCATACTCGTCGGGGAACCACGCGCAGGCGGTCGCGCTCGCCGCACAACTGGCCGGGACACCGGCGGTGATCCTGATGCCCGAGGACGCGCCGCCGACGAAGCTGGCCGCCACCCGCGGGTACGGCGCCGAGGTGGTGACGTACGACCGGTACACGCAGGACCGCACCGCATTGGCGCACGCATTGGCCGCGGAGCGTGGACGGACGCTGATTCCGCCGTACGACCACTACGACGTGATGGCCGGACAGGGAACGGTCGCGCTCGAGTTGATCGAGGAGGTCGGACATCTCGGCGCACTGCTCGTCCCGGTCGGCGGCGGCGGGTTGATGGCCGGCTGCGCGACCGCGGCGACGCTGATGGCGCCCGGAATCCGGATGATCGGGATCGAACCGGCCGCCGGGGACGACCACGCCCGGTCGCAGGCGGCCGGCGAGCGGGTCGAGATCCCCGTGCCGCGGACGATCGCGGACGGGCAGGCGATCTCGACGCCGGGCGAGCTCACGTTCGCGGTGAACCAGCGCCTGGTCGAGGCGTACGAACTGGTCAGCGACGAGGAGATCCTGGCCGCGATGGCGTTCGCGTTCGAACGGCTGAAGATCGTGCTGGAGCCGAGTGGCGCGAGTGCGCTGGCGGCCTTGCTGGCCGGACGGATCCACGGGCTCCCGGAGCGCGTCGGAGTGGTGCTGTCCGGCGGGAACATCGGGCTGGAGCGCTTCCACGAACTGCTCGGAAACTACCTGAACACGCAAGAACTTTAGGGTGCCCTGACCACCCTCTGTGCTCGTTGTCACAGAAAGCAATCATGAAATGTGACGGACGCCACACCGAAGCGCTCATTGGCCGCCTGAGCCCCGCTCGGGCACGCTCAGAGCACCAGGTCCGCACCCCCACTTCCTGATCCGTCAGAGGCCTACCGAGGGCCGCTGTGGCACTGGTCTGTGGATTCAAGGGTTTGCGCCGTGATCGTTCTGTTATACAGTCGTCGGCGGTTCGGTAAACAACACGAACCGCACACGAGTCAACGCCGAGCTCCGCCAGGCTCGTGTGCTCCCCTCGAACGAACCATGGCGGAGGTGGGGGACCCAGGAAGTTGGGTCTCGACCGTGAGTGGTCGGAACCCTGGGGTGAAGTCCGCGGGAGCGGACCGGGCGATGAATCCCAGCCCGAACCCGACAGCTAACCTCGCAGGCGTCGGGAGACAACCATGCCCGTCACTGCCCGACGGACGACGCTGTCGCGCGCCGTCACCGCTGAATCCAGTACCGACCGGCCGACCGGCCGGACCCTGGCGAAGCACCGCAAGACCAAGACCTCCCGTCCGGGCGCACCCCGCGCCGCTGCGGCCGTCCTCTCCGTCGGCCTCGCTGTCGGCGGCGGCGCCACGCTCTCCGTGACGACCACATCGACCGCCTCGGCGGCGACCACCTCCAGCGCCGCGACGACCGTTCCCCGGGGTTACTGGAGCATCGCGAGCAAGCCGCTGCTGCGGTTCCGCGACAAGGGCCCGACCGTCAAGTACGTCCAGAAGGCCCTGCACCTCGGCCCGGACGGCTACTTCGGCACCAGCACCGTCCGGATCCTGAAGAAGTTCCAGACCTCGTGGGGTCTGAAGCCGACCGGCACCACGGACAAGCTGACCTGGGGCCGGCTGACCTGGGCCGCCAAGCACAAGGTGCTCTACGGTCCGTACGGCGCCTCCGGCAGCTCGGTCGGAACGTTCCGAGCCAAGGTTCTGCGTGAGGCGGCCAAGCTCAAGGGCACGCCGTACCGCTACGGCGGCACCACGCCGCGCGGCTTCGACTGCTCCGGCTACACCGGCTACGTGTACAAGAAGGCCGGCAAGAAGCTCCCGCGTACGTCGCGTCAGCAGTACAGCGCGACCAAGCACATCAGCCGCAAGACCGCGAAGCCGGGTGACCTGGTGTTCTTCCGCAACAGCGGCGGCGGTGTGTACCACGTCGGCATCTACGCCGGTGGCAACATGTTGTGGCACGCCTCGAAGCCGGGTCGCCCGGTCGCGAAGGCGAAGATCTGGACCAGCCGCGTGGCCTTCGGCCGCGTCTGAGTCCTGACCGGACGGCGCCCGCCCCCCCCCCATCGGGCGCCCACCGGTCGTCAGCGTCCTCTCCCCCCAGGCACGCTGACTTCGAAACCGGCCCGAACCGTCGCTCTCCCCCACCCCTCCGACGGATCGGGCCGGTTTCTTGTCTCAGTCGTCCAGCAGGCCGGCTTCGTAGGCGAGGATCGCGACCTGGACGCGGTTGGTCGCGTCCAGTTTCACCAGGGCGCGGGAGACGTGCGCCTTCACCGTGGCCTCGCTCATGAAGAGCTTGCGGCCGATGTCCGCGTTCGGCAGGCCGCGACCGACCTCGACGAGCACCTCGCGCTCCCGCTCGGTCAGTCTGCCGATCCGCTCCTGCGCCGCCCGTTTCCGGTCCGCGCGCGGGTCTCCGGCGAAGTGCCCGATCAACCGCCGGGTGACCGCCGGCGAGAGCATCGCGTCACCGGCCGCCACGACCTTGATCGCCTGGACGAGCTCGCGCGGCGGGGTGTCCTTGAGCAGGAACCCACTGGCCCCTGCCTGCAACGCCCGGAACACGTAGTCGTCCAGGTCGAACGTCGTGAGCACGACGACCTTCGGCGGATCCGGCAGCGCCTGCACCGCACGAGTCGCGGCGAGCCCGTCGAGGCGCGGCATCCGGATGTCCATCAGGACGACGTCCGGCCGATGCTCCTGCACCATCACCGCGGCGTCCGCCCCGTCCTCGGCCTCGGCAACCACCTCGAGGTCGTCGTCGGACTCGAGGATCATCTTCAGCCCGGCCCGCACCAGCGCCTCGTCGTCCACGATCAACAGCCGCGTCATTGCTCCCCATCTCCGTACCGCGCCACGTCGGGCCAGGGGAGCCAGGCCTCGACTCGCCAGCCGCCCTCGGGTGTCGGACCGACCCACAACCGGCCGCCCACCAACTCGACCCGTTCGCGCAGGCCGACCAGGCCGGCGCCCGCACCGGGCAACAGTGAACCAGCGGCCACCGGCCGGACGTTCGTCACCCTGACCGTCACGCCGTCGCCGCGAGCCCCGTGGACACAGACTTCGGTCGCCGCACCACGGGCATGCTTGTGCACGTTGGTCAGCGATTCCTGCACCAGGCGATAGACGGTCCGCCCGACCGACACCGGTACGTCGAACGGCAGCGCAACGTCGTACCTGACTATGACGCCGGCCTCACGGGAGGCCTCGATCAGGCGCTCGAGGTCCGCGGCCTTCGGGACCGGCGCGAGGTCGGCTCCATCCACGCTGACGTCGGTCCGCAGGACGCCGAGCACCTCGCGGAGGTCCTCCATGGCCTGCCGGGCGGTCTCCCGGATCAGCCGGGCCGACCCTTCGACCTTCTCCGCGTCGACGGCCGGATTCACCTCCAGGCCGCCCGCGTGCAGCGCGATCAGTGAGACCTTGTGCGCGAGCACGTCGTGCATCTCCTGGGCGATCCGGGACCGCTCACCGAGCCGGGCCTGCTCACCACGCAACTCGCGCTCGGCCTCGGCCCGCTCGGCGCGATCCCGCAGCGACACCATCAGGTCGCGACGCGCGCCGATGTACGCTCCGGCGGCGATCCAGCTGCCGACCAGGAACGGCGCGGTGAAGAACGACACCCAGATCAGATTCCCGTCGCGCCAGTCGTAGACAACGTAGGCGGCGAACGCGGCCACGCCGAGAATCGCCAGCGCATGGTCGCGACGCCGGATCGCCAACGTCAGCAGGGCGAGACCCATCGGAACGAAGACCCCACCGACCAGCATCGCCAGCACGGTGATCGCCGTGACGGCCACGGGGAACCGCCGCCGCCAAAGCAGCACGACCGAGGCGACGATGCCGGCGCCGAGCACGAACCAGTCCTTGACCGACCAGCCGTTGTTGCCGGCTCCCGCTTGGACGACGATGGTCAGCAGACTGAACCCGACGTACAGAAAGTCGCGCAGGCGCGGGGCATGCCTGACCCACCAGGCGTACCACCGGCGCAACCGTCGCATTCGGTCACTGTAGTTCGGCGCTCGCCGCGATCACCTCCCACTTTCGGCTACGATCCGCGAGCGAACCGCATGACTTTCGTAGGGGGTCATCGACGCCGACCGTCCGATGTGTGACGGGGGTCCCCGACGGTTGACTCGGTGGCATGATCACCGTCGAGAACCTGACCAAGCGCTACGGCAGCACCACGGCTGTCCAGGACGTCTCCTTCACCGTCCGGCCCGGCAGCATCACCGGCTTCCTCGGGCCGAACGGCGCCGGCAAGTCCACGACGCTGCGGATGCTCACCGGCCTGACACCACCGACCTCCGGCCTCGCCACGATCGACGACCGGCGGTACGTCGACCTGCCGAATCCGGGCCGGGTCGTCGGGGTCATGCTCGACGCGGCAGCGCAGCACCCGGGCCGCACCGGCCGCGAGACGCTGCTGCTGAACGCGGGCCTGCTCGGCGCACCGAAGGCGCGTGTCGACGAGATGCTCGAAGCCGTCGGGCTGAGCCACGCCGCGAAGCGCCGCGTCGGGCAGTACTCGCTCGGCATGCGGCAGCGGCTCGGCATCGCGAGCGCGCTGCTCGGCGACCCCGCGGTCCTGATCCTCGACGAGCCCGCGAACGGTATGGACCCGGAGGGCATCCGGTGGATGCGCGGCCTGCTGCAGGACTTCGCCGCCCGGGGCGGCACGGTGATCCTGTCCAGCCACCTGCTCGGCGAGGTGCAGGCGACCGTCGACCGGCTGGTGGTCATCGGCAACGGGCGCATCGTCGCCGACGGACCGCTGGACCAACTGCTGGCCGGCTCCGGCACGCTCGTCCGCGGCCTCGACCCGGCGGGCCTGGCCGACGCCTTGAGCGCGGCCGGCCTGCAGCCCGAGTCGCTCCCGGACGGTTCGGTCCGCGTCGACGCCACCCCTGAGCAGGTCGGGCGGGCCGCCGCTGCTGCCGGCCAGATCCTTCTCGAGCTCCGCCAGAGCGACGGCGCCGGCCTGGAGGACCTGTTCTTCCAGTTGACCTCCGCGCCGGCCGCGGCCTGATCCCTTCCTCTTTCTCTGGAGACCGCTATGACCACCGTGACCGAAGCCGTTCCTCCGGCACCCGCCAAGCACCGAGACCAGGTGGCGACCAGCCTGCCGCCGGCGCGTGGACAGTCGTTCCTGAAGCTCGTCACCCTCGAGCTCCGCAAGTCCGTCGACACCCGCAGCGGCCGGGTCCTGATCGCCGCGATCCTGCTGCTCGCGGTCGCCGCGGTCGGCTGGCAACTCACGCACCTGCCCCGCGGGACCATCAACTTCGACGGCTTCCTCGCCGCCGCGACGTCCGGGCCGGTGATGATCCTGCCGGTCATCGGCGTGATGGCGATGACGTCCGAGTGGACGCAGCGGACCGCGCTGACCACGTTCACGCTGTCCCCGCGCCGGATCCGCGTCCAGCTGGCCAAGTTCGTCTCGGCGATCGTTCTCGGCGCGGTCGTGACCACCGGCGTCGTGGTTCTCGCGCTCGCCGGGACGGCGCTCGGCGGGGCGACCTCCGGCCGCGCGACGTCGTACGCCGGGATGGGCGGCGAGATCGCCGCCGGATACCTGACCGTCGCACTGAACGTGGTGATGGCCGCCGCCTTCGGTGCCGTGATCGCCCAGACCGCGGTCGCGATCCTGGTGTTCTACATCGCTCCGACCGCGTGGCGGCTGGCCGGGCCGGAGCTGTTCAAGGACAACGCGAACTGGCTGGACGTCTTCGGCGCCCTCGGCCGAATCGCGGAGCGGGATCTGCACGGAATGCTGCCCGAAACGCTCACCGCGATCGGGGTCTGGATCGTCCTGCCGACCC
Source organism: Kribbella sp. NPDC048915 (assembly GCF_040649595.1). NCBI lineage: Bacteria > Bacillati > Actinomycetota > Actinomycetes > Propionibacteriales > Kribbellaceae > Kribbella > Kribbella sp. NPDC048915. The sequence continues at coordinate 27,878 of NZ_JBEZFT010000058.1, forward strand.
TCGTGGGACTGTGGGCAAGCTCACGTCGTGAGGTCAAGTAGCACCCGCGGACGCGGCGGAGCGGGCCGGTTCGAGGGGTCCGGACCCGTTCCGCTGCCGGTGATCGGACCTCTGCCAGGGGGCGGTGCGTGTGTCGATCCCAGGCTCCGGGTATTCTTGACCCACGATTACTGACGACTGATCCGTGGGCGCCACGCAGCGTACCCGGTTGACTTGTGCGAGGGGGTCGACGCTATGGGGCGCGGCCGTGCAAAGGCCAAGCAGACGAAGGTCGCACGCGACCTGAAGTACCGCACCTGGGACACCGACTTGGAGCAGCTCAAGCGCGAGCTGTCCGGTGAGCAGGGCGGCACCAGTTCTGCGAACGGCGACAACGACGGCGACGACTACTACGACGCCGACGACTACCACCCCCGTCGGTAAGCAACATCAGCCCGGCTGAACTGCTCAAGCGCCCCTCGGGTGCCTGAGCAGTTCACCGTGCGCCGACGTGCTCCACCACACCGGCATCACCCACCGCGGACGCTTCGGCGTACCCTCCGGACTGCCGGAACAGACGTGCGCCGGTCAGCGTGAGCGCACGTCTGGAGATCGCACGTCTGGAGATCGCACGACCGTTGAGCCAGCGCGGGCTACTCGGCGTACGTGCCTTCGAGGGTGACCGTGCCGCCGGGCGTTTCGGTGACCTCGCCGCAGACCCAGGCCGAGATGTCGCGGGCGGCCAGCGCCTCGATCGCGGCGTCCGCCGAGGACGGGTCGAGGACGGCGACCATGCCGACGCCCATGTTCAGCGTCTTCTCCAGCTCCGGCAGCGCGACATCGCCGAGCAGGCCGACGAGTCCGAAGATCGGCGCCGGCGTCCACGTCGAGCGGTCGATCCGTACGGTCAGCTCGTCCGGGATCACCCGCGCGAGGTTCGCCGCGAATCCGCCGCCGGTGATGTGCGACATCGCGTGCAGCGGCTTCGCGTCGGCACCGTTGAGCTCGCCGATCAGCTCGAGGCAGTGCTTGGCGTACACCCGGGTCGGGGTCAGCAGCACCTCGCCGAGCGTCGTCCCCAGCTCCGGCACGACTCGGTCGAGGTTCCACTTGGCCCGGTCGAAGAACACATGCCGCACCAGGCTGTACCCGTTCGAGTGCAGACCCGACGACGCCATCGCCACGACCACGTCACCCGCGCGCACCCGCTCCGCACCGAGCACCTCGTCGGCCTCGACGACACCGGTCGCCGCGCCCGCGACGTCGTACTCGTCCGGCTCCAGCAGCCCCGGGTGTTCGGCGGTCTCGCCGCCGACCAGCGCCGTACCGGCCTCGACACACGCCTCGGCGATGCCCTGCACGATCTGCGCGATCGTCTCCGGGACCACCTTGCCGGTGCAGATGTAGTCGGTCATGAACAGCGGCTCGGCGCCGCACACCACCAGGTCGTCGACGACCATGCCGACCAGGTCGAATCCGATCGTGTCGTGCTTACCGAGCTTCTGCGCGATCGCAACCTTGGTCCCGATCCCGTCGGTCGAGGTCGCCAGCAACGGCCGCCGGTACGACGTCAGCGCGCTTGCGTCGAACAGCCCGGCGAACCCGCCGAGCCCGCCGACCACCTCGGGGCGGGTCGCCTTCGCCACCCACTCCTTCATCAGCTCGACGGCCCGGTCACCGGCCTCGATGTCGACTCCGGCAGCGGCGTAGCTCGCGCCTTGACTCACGATCAGTTCTCCCTCTGAGGTTCGGCCGAGCGCTACGGCCGGGTCAGCGCGTCCGCGGCGCCACCGCCGCCGGACACCGTCGCCAGACCGTCCACATCGGTGGTCACCGGCAGCTCGAGCAGATGCTTGCCGAGGTGCTCCGGGTCGGGCAGGTCGACCGGGTACGCGCCGTCGAAGCAGGCCCGGCAGAGCCGCTCCTTCGGGACCGTGGTCGCCTCGACCAGACCGTCCAGACTGATGTACCCGAGCGAGTCGGCGCCCAGTGAGCGGCAGATCTCCTCGGTGTTCAGCCCGTTCGCGATCAGTTCGGCGCGGCTGGCGAAGTCGATGCCGTAGAAGCACGGCCACTTCACCGGCGGCGCGGTGATCCGGACGTGGATCTCGGTGGCGCCGGCTTCGCGCAGCATCCGGATGACGGCGCGTTGGGTGTTGCCGCGGACGATCGTGTCGTCCACCACGACCAGGCGCTTGCCCTCGATGACCTCACGCAGCGGGTTCAGCTTCAGGCGGATGCCGAGCTGGCGGATCGTCTGGCTCGGCTGGATGAACGTACGGCCGACGTACGCGTTCTTGACCAGGCCGGAACCGTACGGGATGCCGGACTCCTCGGCATACCCGATCGCGCCGGGCGTCCCGGACTCGGGCGTCGCGATCACCAGGTCGGCCTCGGCCGGGTGCTCGCGAGCAAGCCGACGGCCGATCTCGACGCGGGTCGAGTAGATCCGGCGGCCGGAGATCTGGGTGTCCGGGCGGGCCAGGTACACGAACTCGAACAAACAGCCCTTCGGGTCCGGTTCGGCGTACTTCGTCGAGCGCAGCCCGTCGGCGTCGATCGCGACGATCTCACCGGGCTCGACCTCGCGGATGAAGCTCGCGCCGACGATGTCCAGCGCGGCGGTCTCGCTGGCGATCACCCAGCCGCGCTCCAGCCGGCCGAGCACCAGCGGGCGGATACCCTGCGGGTCGCGGGCGCCGTACAGCGTGTTCTCGTCCATGAAGATCAGGCTGAACGCACCCTTGACCTTCGGCAGAATCTTCGCCGCGGCCTGCTCGATGGTGAGATCGGGGTAGCCGGCCAGCATCGACGTCAGGATGTCGGTGTCGCTCGAGGCGCCGTGCTTCGCGTTCGCCTTGGCATGGTCGACGTCGGCGTCCAGGCCAAGATCCAGGTTGCCCTCGCCGTTCAGGCTGGCGGCAAGCTCGCTGGTGTTGGTCAGGTTGCCGTTGTGCCCGAGCGCGATCGAGCCTGTCGCCGTACTGCGGAACGTCGGCTGCGCGTTCGCCCACACGCTGGACCCGGTGGTCGAGTACCGGCAGTGACCGATCGCGATGTGCCCGCGCAGCGACGCCAGCGTCGCCTCGTCGAACGCCTGGCTGACCAGGCCCATGTCCTTGTACACCAGGATCTGACTGCCGTTACTGACAGCGATCCCAGCCGACTCCTGCCCCCGGTGCTGGAGGGCGTAGAGCCCGAAGTAGGTAAGTTTGGCAACCTCTTCCCCCGGCGCCCAGACTCCGAAGACGCCACACGCGTCCTGCGGACCCAGGTCCTGCGGGTCGAGTTCCTGTGTCAGCCGACCATCGCCACGAGCCACACCGAGCAGTCTACGGGACGTCCAGAGCCCCACCGACCAACGTCTACCAGCAGACGCCACCCACGCCACAGGCCGGCATGTCATGTGTGGCCGCAGCGGGAAGTGTCGCTGCGACGAGAAGTCCCACGGACCCGATGGCTACGCTCAGCAACTTCTTGATCACTTTTCGCCCTTTCGAAATAATCCGGTCCCGACCGTTGTGTCCCCTTTATCGACGTTGTCTGGATATGGTCGGTTCCGACAAGTTCTGGAGGAGAGGGATCGTGCTGGAGCCGCTGGGGGTGGACGAAGCCACTTTCGCGGTGTATCACGCCCTTCTCAGCCACCCAGACAGTACGCCCGAGCAGATCGCGAAGCTAGTAGATCGCTCGACCGGCGAGGTCGAAGCGCTGATGGACAAGCTCCGCAGCCTGGATCTTCTGGTGCCGACCTGGACGAATCCGGACGGCGAGCATGCAGTTCATCCTCGCGTTGGGCTGACAGGCCTCGCGGAACGCCGCCGAGCCGAACTCAACAAGGCACTCCTCCAACTGAAGGAGGCGGAGGCCTCCGCGGAGGTCATCGCCGAGCAGTACAACGAGTTGCTGACATCGCGCTCCAGCGGCGATGTCGAAGTGCTCAAAGGACGCGCGAACGCTTCGCGCCGCATCGAAGAACTCGCGCTGAAGGCCAAGAACGGCTTCTGGGGCCTCGTACCGGCGCACTTCGATGACACCGTTCCCTCATCGGACCGTTCTCCCGACTTCGAGTTGCTGGAGCGCGGGCTCAGGATGCGAACCGTGTACCTCCAGAGCATGACCGTGTCGAAGCAGGCACTCGAGTACGTCGAGACCGTCCACCGGCTCGGCGGCGAGGTCCGAGTCACGCCGACCTTGCCGATGCGCCTGTTGCTTTTTGATCAAGAGATCGCGGTCATGCCGATGGATCCGGAGAACCCGACGGCCGGAGCGGTCATCCACCGCACGCCGGCAGTGGTCGCTGTCGCCGTCGCATTGTTCGATGCCTATTGGTCTCGAGCCACGGACCTTTTCGACCCGAGCGACCGCGACGGTGAGGCACCGCTCACACCTCACGAAGCCGAAGTACTGCGGCTGCTGGCCGGCGGGGCCAAGGACGAGCAGGTGGCGCGGTTGCTGGGGATCTCGTTGCGTACCGCGCGGCGGATCACCGCGAACTTGTCGGAGCGCCTGAACGCCGCCAGCCGCTTCGAGCTCGGGGTGGCCGCGGCCAAGCGCGGCTGGGTCTGACGGTCTTGTTCGATTCTCTGGGCCAATGAGGGCCAGGAACTCGCGAATTAACGAATGCAACGGCTCCGCCCCAAGCGCTCGATATGGGGCCTGATGCAGGATTCGGATCCAGCGCAGTGGAAGCCGGCACACCAGGTCGACGTAGGCGCATCGCATCAAGACCCCCGGGCCTCCCGTCGTACACATCTCGTGGCAGAAGACAATGCGCCGTGGGTGTGAACAGGTTATTGCCTGTGCTCAGGAACCAGATCTCGCTCGCACCCCCGTTCTCCTGTGCGCGCCCCAAGTCTCCTGTCCACACCCCCGGTCTCCTGTACGCACCCTCGACGTCCTGTACGCACCCTCGACGTCCTGTCCACACCCTCGACGTCCTGTCCAAACCCTCGACGTCCTGTCCAAACCCTCGGCGTCCGGTGAGAACCCCCGGCGTTCGCCTTCCCTCGGTACATATCTCGGGGCGGGGGCCAGTTCGCGGTGGGGTTGAACAGGTTATTGCCTGTGCCCAGGCACCAGATCCTGTTCACACCCCCGCCGCCTGGTCACCCCGACGACCTCCTACACCAACCCCGGCGCGACGCACGCCGTACCAACCCGGCGCAGGTACCGCTGCACCAATCCGGCGCAGGTACCGCCGCACCAATCCGGCGCAGGTACCGCCGCACCAACCTGCTGTCGTCCGTCGACCAATACCGACGAACCACGGCGCTCACCTTCCGCCAGTTCTCGGGGCGGGGAACAGTTCGCGGTGGGGTTGAACAGGTTATTGCCTGTGCTCAGGCACCAGATCCTGTTCACACCCCCGCCCGCCTGGTCACCCCGACGACCTCCTACGCCAACCCCGGCGCGACGCCCGCCGTACCAACCCGGCGCAGGTACCGCCGCACCAACCTGCTGTCGTCCGTCGACCAATACCGACTAACCACGGCGCTCACCTTCCGCCAGTTCTCGGGGCGGGGCCAGTTCGCGGTGGGGTTGAACAGGTTATTGCCTGTGCTCAGGCACCAGATCCTGTTCACACGCCCGGGTTCCTGTTCACACGCCCGAGTTCCTGTTCACACGCCCGGGTTCCTGTTCACACCCCCGGGTTCCTGTTCACACGCCCGGGCTCCGGTTCCTGTCCACCCCCCGGGTTCCTGGCCACACGCCCTGGTTCCTGTCCACGCCCCCGGCTTCCCGGCGCGGGGCTGGCTACACCGTTTTCAGGGCGTTGAGGAGTTTGGTGAGGGTTTCTCGGGCGTCGCCGAACAGGAGGGTGGTTTTGGGGTCGTAGAGGAGTTCGTTCTCGATGCCGGCGAAGCCGGGGCGCATGGAGCGTTTGAGGAAGATGACGCGTTGGGCTTCGTCGGCGTTCAGGATCGGCATGCCGTAGATGGGGGCCGACGGGGTGGTGCGGGCGGCGGGGTTGACGACGTCGTTGGCGCCGACGACGAGGACGACGTCGGTGGTTTTGAAGTCGCCGTTGATGTCGTCCATTTCGCGCAGCTGCTCGTACGGGACCTGGGCCTCGGCGAGCAGCACGTTCATGTGACCGGGCATTCGGCCGGCGACTGGGTGGATGGCGTAGTCGACCTTCACGCCGCGGCCCTGCAGTTCTTCGACCAGGTCGCGGAGTGTGTGCTGGGCTTGGGCGACGGCAAGGCCGTAGCCGGGCACGATGATGACCTTGTTCGCGTACCCGAGCAGGATCGCGACGTCCTCGGGTCCGGAGGTGATGACCGGCCGTTCGGACGCCGTACCGCCGCCGAGGGTGGAGCCGCCGCGGACCGCGCCGAAGAGGATGTTGAAGACGGACCGGCCCATCGCGTCGGCCATCAGCTTCGTCAGCAACGTACCGGCGGCGCCGACCAGCGTGCCCGCGACCAGCAGCAGCGTGTTGCCGAGGACGTAACCGCCGGCGGCGACGGTGAGGCCGGTGAAGGCGTTCAGCAGCGAGATGACGATCGGTACGTCGGCGCCGCCGACCGGAAGGACGAGCATGACGCCGATCGCGAGACCGAGCAGGCACAGCAGTACGCCGACCCACACGCGCGGATCGGAAACGAGCCAGACCGAGAGGGCGATACCGCCGAGCAGGGCGGCGATGAAGATCACCGGGAGACCCGGGAACGTCACCGGACGCGTCGTCATCAGCTCCTGCAGCTTGGCGAAGGTGATCACCGAGCCGGAGAAGCTGACCGCGCCGACGAGGATCGTGAACGCGGTGGCGATCGCCGCGACCGTCGCGTCGGCCGAGACCTCACCGAGCTCGAGCAGCGCGACCAGAGCCGCCGCGCCGCCGCCGACACCGTTGAACAGGGCAACGAGTTGCGGCATCTGGGTCATCTGCACGCGCCGCGATCCGACGACGCCGCCGACGGTACCGATGCCGAGCGCGATCAGGATCGGCGCCAGGTGATCGGGTTTGTAGGCGATGAAGGTGATGACCACCGCGAGCACCGCGCCGGCGGCACCGATCAGGTTGCCGGTGCGCGCGCTGCGAGGCGACGACAACGCCTTCAGCGCGACGATGAAGCAGACCGCGGCGACCAGATAGCCGATCTGGGCCCAGGTGGGGATCACTTCTGCAGCTCCTTCTTGCGCGCCCCCGGACCTTTGAACATCTCCAGCATCCGGTCGGTGACCACGAAGCCGCCGACCATGTTGACCGTGGCGAGTACGACCGCCAGCAGCCCGACGATCACCACCGGCGTGGATTCGGCGGCGCCGGTGACGATGATGGCGCCGACCAGGATGACGCCGTGGATCGCGTTCGCGCCGGACATCAGCGGGGTGTGCAGGGTCGAGGAGACCTTGCTGATCACCTCGACCCCGACGAACGCCGCCAGCACGAAGATCGTCAGCAGGGCTATCGACTCAGACATGGCTCAGGCCTGTCCCTTCAGGAGCTCGCGGGTGGGCTCGTGCAGCACGGTGCCGTCGTGGGTGACGCAGCAGCCGCGGACGATCTCGTCGTCGAAGTCCGGGTCGAAGGCGGCGTTGCGCGTCATCAGCCGGATCAGGTTGGCGATGTTCTGGCCGTACAGCCGGGACGCCGGGCCGGCCATCTGCGACGGGACGTTCGCCCCGCCCCAGACCAGTGCGCCGCCGATGGTCAGCTCGGTGCCGGCGACCGAACCCTCGACGTTGCCGCCCTGCTCCGAGGCCAGGTCGACGACGACCGAACCGGGCTTCATCTGCTCGACCATCGAGCGCGTCACCAGCAGCGGCGCGGTCCGGCCCGGTACGGCGGCGGTCGTGATCACGGCGTCCGCGGCCGCGACGTACGGCGCCAGCAGGTCGCGCTGGAGCTGCGCGCGCTCGGGCGTCATCTCACGGGCGTAGCCGCCGGGGCCGTCGAGGGTCCCGATCTCGAGCTCGATCGGTACGGCGCCCATCGACGCGATCTCCTCCGCGGCGGCGGCGCGGACGTCGTACGCCTTGACCACCGCGCCGAGCCGCTTCGCGGTGGCGATCGCCTGCAGGCCGGCCACGCCGGCGCCGAGCACCAGGACCTGGGCCGGCGGGACGGTACCGGCCGCGGTCATGTTCAGCGGGAAGAACCGCGGCAGCCGTTCGGCGGCAACGATCGCGGCCCGGTACCCGGCGACCAGCGCCTGCGAGGACAGCGCGTCCATCGACTGGGCCCGGGAGATCCGCGGGATGAGTTCCATCGCGAACGCCGTCAGCTTGGCCCGGGTTGCGGTCCGGACCACGTCGGGCGGGTTCGTCGGCAGGAACGACATCAGCGCCGTACCGGCGTGCAACCGCTGCAGGCGTTCGCGTTCCAGCGGCTGCACCGAGACCACGATCGTGGCCGCGTGGTCGGCGCCCCAGGCCACCTCGGCTCCGGCTTCGCGGTACTGGTCGTCGGAGAACAGCGCCCGCTCGCCGGCGGCCGGTTCGACCGCGACCTCGTAGCCGAACTCGATCAGTTTCGCGACTTGTTCCGGCACCAGCGCGACCCGGCGCTCGGCCGGTCTGGTCTCCCGTACGACTGCGATCTTCACTCGCCGAAACCTATGCCAAACTGTGGGTCGCCGGAAAGCCTCATCAGGCTTGGTTTGCCAGGTTCTGCAGCAGCAGGGCCTCGGCGAGGCACACCTTGCGGAACTCCGCGAGGTGCAGCCCCTCGTCGATGCCGTGGGCCCGGGTGTCGGGGTCCTCGACACCGGTGACCAGGATCGCGGCCTGCGGGAACGCCTGCTGGAACTCGGCGATGAACGGGATCGAGCCGCCCATTCCCATGTCGATCGGCTCGACGCCCCACGCTTCCTGGAACGCTGCCCGCGCGGCTTCGTACCCGGCGCCGCGGGCGTTCACGCTGCACGGCTGACCGTTCTGTCCTTCGGTCACGGTGACCTGGGCGCCCCACGGCGCGTTGTTCTCCAGGTGGGTGCGCAGCGCGGCGCTCGCCTTGACGGCGTCGTCGCCCGGCGCGACCCGCAGACTGATCTTCGCCCGCGCGGCCGGGACGAGGGTGTTGCTCGCCTCCGCGACCGACGGCGCGTCGATGCCGACGATCGCGATCGCGGGCCGCGTCCACAGCCGGTCGACCAGCGATCCCGAGCCGGTCAGCCGGACCGAGTCGAGGACCGAGGACTCGGCGCGCAGCCGGTCCTCCGGGTACTCGACGTCGGCGGCGCGCGACGCGTGCAGGCCGTCGACCGCGACGTCGCCCTTGTCGTCGTGCAGGGTCGCGAGCAGCCGGCACAGCGCCGACAGTGCGTCCGGGATCGGTCCGCCGAACAGACCCGAGTGGACGGCGTGGTCGAGCGTCCGCACCTCGACGTACGCCTCGACCAGGCCGCGCAGCGACACGGTCAACGCCGGACGGCCGATGTCCCAGTTGCCGGAGTCGGCGATCACGATCGCGTCCGCGGCGAGCTCCTCGGAGTACTCGTCGAGCAGCTGCAGCAGCGTCGGCGAACCGATCTCCTCCTCGCCCTCGACGAACACCGTCACGCCCACCGGCAGGTCGTTGCCGAAGGCCCGTACGGCGGCCAGGTGCGCCGCGATGCCGGCCTTGTCGTCGGCGGCGCCGCGCCCGTACAGCCGGTCGCCGCGCTCGGTCGGCTCGAACGGGTCGGAGGTCCACTGCTCGACCGGTCCGGTCGGCTGGACGTCGTGGTGCGCGTACAGCAGGACGGTCGGCCGCCCGGCCGGCGCGGGCTTCTTCGCGATCACGGCCGGCGCACCGTCGTTCACCCGGACGATCTTCGTCTCGAATCCCTCGGCCGTGAACAACGCCGCGGTCGCTTCCGCGGAGCGCTGGACGTCGGCCGCACGGGCCGGTTCGTAGCTGACCGACGGGATCCGGATGAGGTCCTCGAGGTCGGCACGGACGCTGGGCAGAACGCGGTCGATCGCCGCTGACAGATCGGTCATGCGACAACCGTACGGCGTCCGTTCCGCGAACCGACGCGCAGTGGGCCCTCGCACGTAACTCATTGGCGATCTACTCTGAAAATCTCGTAGGTTTTCGCCCACAACCGAAGAGGCCCGCCATGGTCAAGCGCCCCCTTGCCATCGTTCTCACCGTCCTCGCCGCGACCCTCACGACGGTCACCAGCGCCACCCCGGCGCAGGCTGCGATCAGTTGCGACACCTCCACCAGCGGCGGATCGACCTTCTACGACGGCCCGTCCGCGTCGTACAAGTACGACGCCCGGTTCAGCAACAGCGCGAGCATCCCCAACCTCGCTACGCACACCCCGCAAGGCGCCGGCACCTGGTACAACTGGGACGGCTCCGGCAAGAACCTGATCCTGATCGGCTCCTACCGCGCGGGCGCCGACTCGCAGATCTACGGCATCGACCCGTCCACCGGCTCCACGGTCGGCGTGGTCGCGATCGCGGAGTCCCACGTCGGCGGCATCACCGTCAGCAAGGGCTGGGCGTTCGTGTCCGGTCAGGGCAGCAGCATTCGCAAGTACCGGCTGACAGATCTGCGCGCGGCGTTGAAGGCGGCCGGTACGCCGTACCTCGCGCAGGTCGGTACGGCGCGAGACGTGGCCGGATCGTCGTTCATGGGGAGCTACGGCGACTCGTTGTTCTCCGGGACGTTCAACGCAGACGGCCGCGGCACCATGTACGAGTACAAGATCGCCGACGACGGCACACTGACCACGGTCGCCGGCGCCTGGGAGATCCCGACCAAGACGCAAGGCCTGACGGTCACCGCGAACCACTTCATCTACAGCACGTCGTACGGACGCGGGAACCGCAGCAACATCTACGTGGTGAAGCGCGGCCAGAAGGACCTGGACGCGGCCAAGCTGAGCTGCTTCCGCGCGCCGAGCATGACCGAAGGCATCACCGAGCTCAACGGGACCGCGTACCTGGTCTACGAATCCGGCTCACACCTGTACGCGCCGGACCCGGCCACGTTGAACGTCATCCCCCGGATGCACAAGGCAACCATCTCGTCGCTGACGTCGCTGGTGCCTTAGGAGTACTTCGCGGAGTCCAGCACTTTTTGGCGTTGAATCGCGTTGTCGTCACGCACCTGCACGCGTAGCAGGTGCGCGTCGTCAACCCTCTTGTACTGCTCCAGCACGGTCGGTACGCCGCTGCAGGTGTACCGGAACGTGACGACATCCTCGCCATCGCGCTCAGGATCACCTCCGGTGCAGCCGCCCGGAGGCGTTGCGCTGGTCGGCAGCGCGGTTGCGTCGACCAGTCCGACGAACACCCCTTCGGTCTCCGGATTGCTCGTCCAGGTGGACGTGTCCTTGCTGACCAGCAGTGAGTTCTCGGCAGTCGCCTGCTCGCCCCACTGGCGTGGCACCTCCACGGACAGCCGTCCGTGCTCCACCTTCACCGGCCGCGTCAAGACGTACTGATACCCGCCGTACCCGCCACCAGCCGCCAGCACCACTGCAGCGAGTGCGGTGATCACGCCGGCCCGCCGACGCCGCTGGGGCTTCACGGCGACGGTGGACTGGTTCGCACTGGCCAGCGCCGTCTCCTGGTCCACCTGCCCGGTTGGGGTGCTCGGAGCGGGCATCTCTGCAGCCGGTACGAGTCCGGCCGGGACCTTGCCCGTGGTGTGTGCCTCACGCAGCGCGTTGAGGAAGCTGTCGAGGTCCGGCCACCGCTTGTCCCGCTCCGGCTCGAGAGCACGCCGTACGACGACGTCGATCGCGTCCGGGACGTCGTCGCGCAGGGTGAGCATCGACGGCGGCGGGGCGTCGATCTGCATCACCGCACCGAGGCTCGCGACCCCGTGCGGCGCCTGACCGGTGAAGGCGGCGTACGCGACCGCTCCGAGTGAATACAGGTCGGCGCGGTGGTCCAGGCGCTCGCCCATCACCTGTTCCGGAGCGACGTACGCCGGGGTGCCGCCGGGCATCGTGATGCGGGAGACCTCGGACAATGCCTTGCCGAGCCCGAGGTCGGACAGCATCGCGCGGTCGCCGTTCGGGTCGGTGCGGAACAAGACGTTGGCCGGTTTCACGTCCCGGTGCAGGACGCCGCGGGCATGCAGGTGTTTGAGGCCGCGGCCGACCTGGTTGATGATCCGGACCGCCTCGGCCTGGTCGAGCGGACCGGCCTTGATCCGGTCCGCGAGCGTGCCGCCGTCGGCGTAGGTGAGCACCATGAACGGGCGGCCGTCGTCGGCCTCGCCGATGTCGTGCACGCCGACGACGTACAGCGAGTCGACCTTGCGCAGAAACCGGCCCTCGGCCAGGAACCGCCGGCGGACGTCCTCGTCCTCGACCCAGTTCTCGGACAGGATCTTGATCGCGACCTCGGCGTCCAACTGCTCGTCACGTGCCAGCCAAACGGTCGCGAAACCTCCGGCACCCACCCGGCGGACCAGGGAGTACCGGCCGATCCGGGGTGGCTGGTCCATGGCGTAATTATGCTTGATCCGTCCTGCGACTCGTTCGCCGCACCGAACAAACCGCAGCCCACCGGCGTCAGACGGTCAAGATTCACCGGGGGGAACGAGAAAGGGCCGACGATGCGGCACATCAACAGACGACTGGTCGTCATGGTCAGCGCGATCGCGGTCGCCGCCATCGCGATCGGGGGCAGTTTGGCGTACCGGACGGGTCCGGCCGAGGCGGAGGGCAACGCGGCGCCGCTGACCGGATCGCCCACTCCGGCGCCGACTCCGAGCGCCACGCCGACACCGGCACCACCCGCGGCGGCCCCGACGGCGACCCCGGCCACGGTTGCGCCGCGGACGCCCTCGACGAAACCGCCGGCGAAGAGCACCAAGCCACCGGAGCCCCCGACCACGACGTCGCTCACCGGGCCGACGCACGTGACGTTGAACGTCTCCAAGCTGCCGCGCGGGCGGGCGCCCCAGGTGCCGTATCTCGTCGACCGGGAGATCCGCGGCGGGTCCGCGAGCGCGGTCACGGTGCCGGGGACCGGTGGGGTGATCGCGATCGGCCGCCTCGAGCACGACACGCTGGCGGTCGTCTCGCTGAACCGCGACGTGAACAGCGGCACCGAGCTGCTGCGCCTGCAGAACGGCACGGTGCGCCGTACGCCGGGTGTCACGTCGCTGGTGACCACGCGTGACCAGAGCGCAGCGGCGTACGCGGCGTCCCGGATCAGCTCGCTCGGCGCGCAGACCAAGGGCGGGACGGTGTACGCCGAGACCTATCACTCGGTGAAATCGCTGAAGCTCCCGGAGAGCTGGAACGTCGAGGTGCTGGCGTTTGCCGACGGCAAGGTGTACTTCCGATCCGCGGCCACCGAGCGCGGCCAGCGGTCCCTGTACGCATGGACCCCGGGCGCATCGGCCGCGGTCAAGGTCAAGAGCGTGCCGTCGCCGACCGCCGTGTCCGCGAACGGCCGGTACGCCGCCGCGATGGAGTCGCTGACCGACGCCGGCAGCTGCTCGAGTGTCGTCGAGATCGCCACCGGGCGGCGGCTGTTCCGGACCTGCGACAACGTGCTCACCGCGTTCAACCCGAGCGGCTCCACGGTGACCGGCGGCCCGGCGTACCAGGACGGGTACTGCGACCTCATGAACGGCGCCCTGGACGTCTCCGGCAAGCTGCTGCGCGAGTGGAAGGGCTGTTTCCACCAGGCGGAGTTCGAGGACGACCAGCACGTCCTGATGGTGGCCGTGGCCGAGGGCGGCGGCGGGGACCCGGGGACGAAGAGCGCGATCGTCCGGTGCACGATCACGACCGGTGAGTGCGAGCTCGCCACGCCGATCAGCACCGACAAGACCCTGCGCATCGGCACCTGATCCAACCAATCGGACCTGTCCGACGTCGAAACAGTAGACCGGAACAACAGACAGAACGAACAGGACCAGCGGGGCTGGCCCGGAGGGACAGGGGAGACTCGATGCGGCACACGAACAGGCGACTCGTGATCCTGGTGGCGGTGCTCGCCGTGGCCGCGGTGGCCACCGGCGGTGCACTGGCCTACAGCCAGGGACCGCGCGTCGCCGACACCGCCGACACCGCCGCCCCGCTGTCGAGCACGCAGCCCAAGCCGACCCCCGCCGTCCCCGCCGCGTCGACGTCCACCAAGCCGACTCCGTCGAAGGCGACCACGACGAAGACCGGTCCGACGAAGACGAAACTCGTCCTGAGCAAGCTGCCCAGCGGCCGCGCGCCGCAGGTCGCCTATTTGGCCGGCCGAACGGTCCGGGGCGGCGCCGGGCCGGACATCACGATCCCCGGCACCAGCCAGATCCAGGCGGTGGCCCGGCTCGGTTCGTCGGCACTCGCCGTGGTCAGCAAGGACGCCGGTACCGAGATGCTGACCGTCGACAGCGAGGGCAAGGTCACCCGCCGGACGCCCGACGTCACTCAGATCGTCACCACCGAGGACGGCTCCGCCGCGGCGTACGTCGCCACGCGGACGAAGGACACCGGTGAGGACCTGCCCGGCGTGACCGTGTACGTCGAGGGCTACCAGAACCAGACGGTCGAGGCCGAGAAGGTCACGGTGCCGGGCGTCTGGAACACCGCACTGCTCAGCTTCGTCAACGGCAAGGTGTACTTCGACGCCTCGACAAAGCAGGACGGCGAAAGCACCCTCTACGAGTGGACGCCGGGTGAGTCGAAGGCGACGCAGCTCAAGTCGATCCCGCGGGCGATGGCCGTGTCCAGCACCGGTACGGCGGGTTCGCTGACCAGCCTGGCCGACCAGAACAGCTGCAGCAGCCTGCTGTCCGTCCCGGACGGCAAGCGCCTGTGGCGCACGTGCGAGTACCAGATCCTCGGCTTCACCCCGGACGGCGCCACTGCGATCGCCGGCCCGATCTACCAGGACGGCTACGGCAGCGGCATCGCAGCCGTGCTGGACGCCAAGAAGGGCACGCTCCTGCACGAGTGGAGCGGGGTGTTCCGTCAATGGATCCCGGAGGACGACCAGCACCTGCTGCTGCTCGCCGACGACGGTGAGGCGACCCCTGCCTCGATCGTCCGGTGCTCGGTCGAGACAGGCGCCTGCGAGCTGGCGACGCCGCTCGCCAAGGGTCAGCTACTGATCGGCGGCTGATCTGCCCTGGGCAGATCAGCCTGCACTACAAGGGCTTTCAGGGCAGACTGCCCGTATGACTTCAGTAGCTGTGCTGGCTGATATCCACGGTGTGCTGCCTGCTCTGGAGGCGGTGCTGCGGGAGCCGGAGGTGCAGTCCGCCGACCTGATCGTGCTGGCCGGGGACATCGCCAGCGGACCGCAACCTGTCGAGACGCTGGACGTGCTGACTGGTCTGGGCGACCGGGTGGTGTGGGTACGCGGCAACGCGGACCGTGAGCTGGTGCAAATGGCCCGCGGGCAGTTCGACGAGGAGCCGCCGGACGCGGTGAGCCCCTGGGCCGCCGAGCAGCTACGGCCGGACCAGGTGGACCTGCTGGCCGGCCTGCCGACCACCGTGACGATCGGGGACGTGCTGTACTGCCACGCCACCCCGCGTGACGACGAGGAGGTCGTGCTGGTGGACAGCCCGATCTCCCGGTGGACCGAGGTGTTCCAGGACCTGCCCGCCGAGGTCAGGACGGTCGTCTGCGGACACACGCACATGCCGTTCGCCCGTCAGGTCGACCGACGGCTGGTGGTGAACGCGGGCAGCGTCGGGATGCCGTACGGCGCTCCCGGTCCGAGCTGGGCGCTTCTCAACGACAACGGCGTACAGCTGTGCAGGGCACCGCTCGACGCGGCTGCGGCCGCGGACCGGATCGTCAGCGAGTCGGCGTACCCCGGGCGTGCGGAGTGGGTCGCCGAGTACCTGCTGAGCAACTACTCCGACACGGAGGCGCTCGAGGCGTTCAGGCCGCGCGCGGCCGGCTGAGCGGTTACCGTCATGGGGTGTTCGCGCGGCGGAGGAAGCATTTCGGGACTCCGGCCGACAAGGCGACGTACGCGACCCTGCATACCGCCTCGTTGGCCAGCCCCTACCTGCGTGAGGGACTGACACCAGCCGCGGCAGGCAAGGCCAGCCGCCACCTGCGGGACCTCCTGGGTACGACGGCCATCGCCATCTGCGACGCGTCCGCGGTCCTCGCCTGGGACGGCATCGGCGGACCGTACGAGAGCAACCATCGCCGCGACGCCAAGGACCTCGCCGGTCCCACACTGCGCTCCGGCCGTACGGCGGTGCTCGGCGCGCACGACGTGGCGTGCGGCGATCCGCAGTGCCCGATCCGTACGGCGGTGGTGGCTCCGATCGTCACCGAGGAGCACGTGGTCGCCGTACTGGTCGCGTACAGCCACAACACGTCGGCGGCGCTGGTCAGAGCGACCGAGGAGGTCGCCAGGTGGGTGTCCGGCCAGGTGGAGCTCGCGGAGCTCAACAAGGAGCGCACCCGCGCGATGGAGGCGGAGCTGCGTGCGCTGCGCGCCCAGATCAGCCCGCACTTCATCTACAACGCGCTGGCAGCCATAGCGTCGTTCGTCCGCACCGACCCGGAGCGGGCGCGGGAGCTGCTGCTGGAGTTCGCCGACTTCTCGCGGTACGCGCTGCGACGGGGTGGTGAGTTCACCACGCTCGCGGACGAGCTGCGCAATGTGGAGCGCTATCTGGTGCTGGAGCAGGCCCGCTTCGGTGACCGGCTCAAGGTGTCGCTGCAGATCGCCCCTGAGGTGCTGCCGGTGGTCATCCCGTTCCTGGTCGTTCAGCCGCTGGTGGAGAACGCCGTACGGCACGGGCTGGAGGGTACGACGGGGGTCGGCCACATCACGATCCGCGCCCGGGACCAGATCAACGAAGCGGAGATCAGCGTTGAGGACGACGGGTCCGGCAGCGACCCCGAGGTGATCCGGGCCGCCCTGGCCGGCGAGTCGGGTAGCGACTCCGTCGGCCTCGCGAACGTCGACGCGCGGCTCCGGCAGGTGTACGGCGACGCGTACGGGCTGGTCGTGGAGACGGCCGTGGACGCCGGTACCAAGGTCATCTTCCGGATTCCCAAATACTCGTCGGGAGTGCATGCGTCCCCTTAGCCTCGATGTTTCGTCTGGGTTGTTGGTGGGTTGCTGATGGTTGTTGTTGTGGGTGGGGGTTGTGTGGGCGTGGTTGGCCGCCGGCGCTGGTGCCG
>NZ_JBEZFT010000059.1:0-43706 GCF_040649595.1 Kribbella sp. NPDC048915
GTGTTGTGGGTTCCTGACCCGTGTGAGGGGTGCGGAACCCACAACACCGTGGGTGAACCCACCGCGCGACGGAAACCCGGAACCCGGGAACCCCCACGACCACGCCGCACCACCACGCCGGACCACCACGCCGGACCACCCGCGCAGCACCATCACCGCACGCCACGCCACTACGCCGCACTACCACACCCCGCCGCCACGCAGCACCACCCTCGACAGTTCGTGTGGTGCGGGACGGGTGTGTTCGGTGTCTGATTCACGCTCAGCTGTGGCTCCTGGCACGGGAGACGTCCGACCTGACACACGCCACACACCCGAGCGTCCTCGGCTCCCATCGCCGCCCACGACCACCCAATCCAGACCAGGCCGTGCATCAATCGTCTAGATCACCGCTGGCTAATCCGCGGCAGCATACGAGTGGATAACCCCGCGTGTTGGGGGTTCTTCGTCGGTATGAGAGCAGAGAACCCCCAACTGGCGGGGTTACCCGTTCGTATGGGGCTGGCTGCGTCGGTCGTGCTGCGGGCTGAAGTCGGGGGTTTGGACAGGTTGTGGTGGGTGTGGACTGGCTATTGCTTGTCCAAGGTCCCGGCCGGTTGTCCAAGGGTCCGGCTGGTTGTCCAAGGTCCCGGCTGGTTGTCCGAGGGTCCGGCTGGTTGTCCGAGGTCCCGGCTGGTTGTCCGAGGTCCCGGCTGGTTGTCCAAGGGTCCGGCTGGTTGTCCGAGGTCCCGGCCGGTCGTCCAAGGTCCCGGGAGGGTGTGGGAGGTCCCGGGATGGGGCGCACGGTCGGTCGGTCGCGTAGCGATCCGTGGGGTGCTAGCACGCCGGGACTGCAGCGTGCATTGGTCGGAGTTCGACGGTGGCGGGTACTTCGCTGCGCTCGAGGCCCCGGACCTGTTCGTCGACGACAGCCGCGCGTTCTTCCGGCTGGTCCGGTAGCCGCGCCGGTGCGACGAAGCTGAGCACAGCGCCATCACGTTCGACCGTGGCGTCCGGCCAGCGACGGCGGACCATCCGGATCGTGCGTTCGTTCGCCGCGCTGACCACGAAGAGAAAGCGTGTCGCGCCGGCCGCGATCGCGTCGGCGGCGGCGACGGCCAGCATCCGGACGCCGAGCCCGTGGTGCTGGTCGGCTTCGGCGATCACGGCCGCGAGTTCGGCGGTCGATTCGCCGGGTGCCCACGCCCACATCGCATGGCCGACGATCTCGGTGCCACGGGTCGCGACGAACGATGCGCCGCTCGGGCACAGCATGCGGAGCAGCACGCTCGGGCGCGGCGGCGTACCGATCGCGGTCTGGAACCGGAAGTAGCGGCTGAGTTCGCTCAGTCCGGTCAGCATCCTCGCCAGCTCGTCCGCGTCGGGTTCGCCGGCGCGGCGGACGAGTGGCGGCCTCACCTGAGTCTGATTCACGGATTCAGCCTGATCCCACTTGGCTAAGTCTGTCAAGTGGACTTAGAATCAGGGCCATGAGTACGGCGGTCGACAGCGTGCCGGAGGCGATGCGCTGGTCCACGGAGAACTGCACGATCTCCCGGACCATGGAGATCCTCGGCGACAAGTGGACGTTCCATGTCCTGCGGGAGCTCTTCGTCGGCGTCCGCCGCTTCGAGGACATCCGCGCGCGGGCCGGCATCCCGCGGCAGGTCCTCACCGAGCGGCTTGCGGCGCTGATCGAGCGCGGCCTGATCCGCCGCCATCCGTACCGGTTGCCCGGCCAGCGCGAGCGCTCGGAGTACCGGCTGACCCAGGCCGGCCTCGACCTGTACCCGGTGCTGGTCGCGATGATCCAGTGGGGCGATCAGTACCTGCCGCTCGACGCCGGGCCGCCGCTCGAGGCGCGGCATCGCGGCGACTGCGGTGCGCGCGTCACGGTGCGGATGGAGTGCGAGGACGGTCACGAACCGGCGCCCCGTGAGGTCGCGTTTCGTCCCGGGCCGGGCGCGCAGCCGCGTTAGCGCTGTTCCAGTTCGTCGAGGTCGGCGATCGCCCGGCGCAGGATCTGCTCGGTCTCCCGGGGCTGGGCCGCGGTGATCGAGACCGCGTCCATCGTGACGACGTACGTGTCGAGTTCCTCGCGCTTGTCGAGGTAGACCGCACTGGTCAGGTGCTCGATGTAGACGATGTCGGGGAGGTCGGCATCGTTGAACCGGAGCAGGGTGAACGCGCCGCCGGTTGCCGTGTAGCCGCCTTTGTCGAACGGGATGATTTGCAGCGTCACGTTGTGCCGGCGGGACGCCTCGATCAAGTACTCGAGCTGGGCCCTGAGGATCCTGCGGTTGCCGATCGGCCGGCGCAGTACGGCCTCGTCGATGACTGCCCACAGGCGCGCGGGCCGTTGCCGGGTCAGCACGTCCTGGCGGTTCATCCGCAGCGTCACCAGGCGATCCAGCTCGGGTTTCGCGAGCGGCTGGTCCTGCCGGCCGAGCTGGATGACGGCCCGCGCGTACTCAGGTGTCTGCAGGAGGCCCGGGACGAACTGCAGCTCGAAGGTACGGATCAGGTCGGCCGCCATCTCCAGGCCGAGATAGGAGTGGAACCACTGCGGCGTCAGGTCGTCGTACCGCTGCCACCAGCCCGGGTTGTTCGCCTCGCGGGCCAGCGCCAGCAGCCGCTCGCGTTCCTCGGGGTCGTCGAGTTTGTAGAGCGTCAGCAGGTCGTCGACGTCGCGTTCCTTGAAGCCGACGCGGCCGAGCTCGAGGCGGCTGATCTTGGACTCCGAGCCGCGGATCGCCCAGCCCGCGTCGGTACGGCTGACCCCCGCGCTCTCCCGAAGCCGACGCAAGTGCACCCCGAGCATGATGCGCAGGGCGGTCGGGCCGCTCTGCGCGCCCGGCTCCGTCACTGTTCGCCTCCCAGCAGGCCGTGTCCAGGTCGAGTCCAGATGCCGACAGCTGATCATTTCACAACCAAGCGTGACAACGTCCACCCTGACGCACCAGCACGGTGTGTTCACTGCGCCCTACCGTGAGTAGAGTCGGGCGCACAGAACCCCCGATCACTCTCTGCGAGGACTACCGATGGTCGATGTCAGCAAGGCGCCCAGCTCGGATCCGGTCGGCGTGGACACGACCCGGGCCAGTATCGCCCGGGTGTACGACGCCGCGCTGAACGGCAAGGACAACTTCGAGATCGACCGCGAGGTACTGCGCCAGGTTGCCACCGTGGCGCCCGAGGTGAACGACCTCGCCTGGTCGAACCGGAACTTCCTGATCCGCGCCTGCCGCTTCCTGGCCGGCCAGGCCGGGATCACGCAGTACCTGGACTGCGGCTCCGGGTTGCCGACCGCGGAGAACACCCACCAGGTCGTGCAGCGCCTCGAGCCTGAGGCCAAGGTGCTCTACATCGACAACGACCCGGTCGTCCTCGCGCACGGCCGCGCGCTGCTCGAAGAGAACGAGAACACGCTGTTCGTCAGCGCCGACATCTTCGACCCGGACCAGGTGCTGAGCAAGCCCGAGGTACGCGAGTTCCTCGACTTCAGCCAGCCGATCGCCGTGATCCAGAACGGCACCCTGCACCACTACACCGGTGACGACGGCGCGGAGATCATGAAGAAGTACGTCGACGCGGTCGTGCCCGGGTCGTACACGGTGATCGCGCACTTCTTCGACCCGGAGACGCCGAGTCACTCCGAGTTGGCCCGGAAGATGTCGGACAAGTTCGTGCACAGCCCGATGAAGAGCGGCGTGTTTCGGACCCGCGCGGAGCTGATGGAGTTCTTCCCGGATCAGGAGCTGGTCACCCCGGGCCTGGTGCTCTGCGACGACTGGTGGCCGGACGGTCCGCGGATCAAGCCGCTGAACCAGGTCGAGGAGTGCATCGCCGGCGCGGTCGGCCGCAAGCTCTGACAGCACTGCACCTGACGGCGCCCGGGTCCGCGACCCGGGCGCTGTTGTTGTTGCTAGAGGCAACCGTCAGACGTGCTCGGAGACGAGTGTCGCGGCGGTCCCTTCCTCGAGTGCCTGGAAGATGTGCGGCAGGTCGCCCGGATAGGCGATGTAGTCACCCGGGGTGAGCTCGACCGGCTCGTCGAGCGGACCGACCAGCGCCCGCCCCGAACTCAGCACGACATGCTCGACGACGCCCGGCATGTGCGGCTCGGACTTCCGGCCAGGGCCCGGGGAGGCGACGATGCGGTAGATGTCGCGGCGCGCGTTCGGCGGACTCGAGGCGACCAGCGTGGCGCTGTAGTCGGCCTGGTCGGAGTAGATCGCCGGGCCCTCGCCCGCGCGGATCACCTGGACCTTCGGGCGCGGCGGGTCGAGCAACGCCGCGAACGGGGTGTCGAGCGCGACGGCCAGTGCCCACAGGGTCTCCACGCTCGGGTTGCCGGTCCCGGATTCGAGCTGGGAGAGCGTCGACTTGGCCACCCCGGCACGTTTCGCGACCTCCGTCAGCGACAGGCCCGCGCGGGCCCGGTGCCGGCGGAGAGACGCTGCGATGACGTCCAGGGGTGCGCGGGTGTCCATTGTTCGCTCCATCGGTCCGTTTGTTCGCCTTGACGAACGCTCGACGACGTGTTCATCATAATGCCCATGCGTTCGATTTGGCGAACACTGGATCCGGGGCTGGCCCGGGACATCGGACTGGTCTGCCTGGCCGACGGTGTCGTGGGGCTGTCGTACGGCGCGATCAGCGTCGGCGGCGGGCTGCCGCTCTGGGTGCCGGTGCTGTTGTCGGTCGTGGTCTTCGCCGGCGCGTCGCAGTTCCTGTTCGTCGGCATCGTCGCGGCCGGTGGCAGCCCGATCGCTGCGATGATCGCCGGGGTACTGGTGAACACCCGGCACGTCCCGTTCGGGCTCGCGGTCAGCGATGTGATCGGCAGCGGCTGGCGGCGCTGGCTCGGCAGTCACCTGATGACCGACGAGAACGTCGCGTTCGCGCTGGGGCAGGAGGAATTGCAGCAGAAGCGGAAGGCGTACTGGGCAGCCGGCCTCGGAATCTTCGTCTGCTGGAACCTCGGCGTCGTGATCGGTGGCCTCGCCGGCTCGGTCATCACCGACACCGATGTCTTCGGGCTGGACGCGGCGTTCCCCGCCGTGCTGCTGGCTTTGGTGCTGCCCGCGCTGCGCGACCGCGCCACCCGCAGAGCTGCGCTGATCGGGGCGGTGGTCGCGCTGGCGACCACGCCGATCCTGCCGTCCGGTCTGCCGGTGTTGTGCGCCCTGGCAGGACTGCTGTTCTACCGCACGGACAAGCCTGCGCTGGAGGTCGGTCGATGAACACCACGCTGGTTCTGGTGGCGATCGGGGTGCTCGCGGTCGGCACCTTCTCGCTCCGGTTCGCCGGTCCGGTGTTGCGGAGCCGGATCGAGATCCCGGAGCGCGCCGAGCAGGTGGTTGCCGCGGCCGCGATCGTGCTGCTGGCCACGTTGGTCGCCACCTCCGCGCTCACCGACGACCAGGGCCCGGCCGGGATCGCCCGACCGGCCGGCGTGCTGGTGGGCGGCATTCTGGCCTGGCGCCGCGCGCCCTTCGTCCTCGTCGTGGTCGCCGCCGCGGCCACCGCCGCCGGGCTACGCCTCTTGGGTGTGCCGTGATGGGTGTGTCATCTCGACAGGAGGTGTCGTCGGTGGAGTCGCGTGGCTGAGCCTGATCGGGCCCGCGGGTACACCGTCTCGCCGGTGCACTTCCTGTCGAGATGACACACCTCACCAGTTACCGTGCCGCCATGACGATGCCTGCGCCGGCCAAGAAATCGATCCTGCCCAAGGTGGCGATCGCCTGCTTTGTCGTCGGCGCGATCCTGGCCGGGTTCTTCGTCTGGCGGATCGTCGACACGGCACCGCGCAGCCCGCAACCGATCGAGGCCGGCGTGGTGCACTTGAAGAAGGAAGGCGTGACGATCTACGCGTCGGTGCCGGTGCCGACTCCGCCGTGCGAGGTGCGGGACGCCGACGGCAACGACGTACCGGTCGAGCGGCCCGGTGGGTCCGAGACGATCACGATCAACGGCGACAGCTGGTACGTCGTCGCGCGGTCGACGCAGCCCGTACCGGCCGGTGACTACAGCATCTCCTGCACCGACGACGAGACCAGCGCCACGTATGCGGCCGGGCCGCGGTCGTCGGTGCTCGGCTTCGTACTGTCGATCTTCGGCCTGGTGTTCTCGCTGCTGATCTTCATCGGCCTCGGCGTCACGCTGCTCGGCGTCGGCGCGCTGAAGCAGCGGCGGGCCCGGCGGGGCAACACCTTCCCGGCCCAACCAGGTGCCTACGGCAACTACCCGCACCAGCCGCAGCAGCCGCACCAGCCGGGGCCGGCGGGACAGCCGGGACAATCAGGACAGCCGGGACAGCCGCCGAACCACACCTTCCCGGCGCCACCCGCGTACCGGCCCGGGCCGAACCCGGACCGCCCGCAGGACCGCCCCTACGACCCGCCGCAGGACCGGTGAGTGCGATGGATCTGGATTGGCCCGGATGCCGGAACGCCCGTGATGTCGGCGGTCTGCCGACCGCGGACGGGCGGGTGATTCGCGAAGGTGTGCTGATCCGTTCGGAGAGTCTGCATTACCTCACCGAGGAGGGGGTCGAGGCGGTGCGCCGTTCCGGTGTGACGAAGATCCTCGATCTGCGCGCGGACGCGGAGGTCGAGCTCGCGCCGACGCCGTTCACCGGTACGCCGCTGGCGGTCCGGCAGCCGGTCGCGGACCCGGCGGATCCCGACCACGGGCAGCCGACGATCATCGCGGCCTGCATCTGGATGCTGGACCGCCGTCCGGAGTTGTTCGCGGCCGCCGTGAAGGCGATCGCGGACGAGCCGGACGGCGCGGTGGTCGTGCACTGCCACGGCGGCAAGGACCGGACCGGGATGGTCGTCGCGCTGGCACTCAGCGTGGCGGGTGTCCCCGAGGACGAGATCGTCGCCGACTACTACCTCACCCAGTCGCGGATGGCGCCCTTGCTCGCCGAGCAGCTGGCGGGCGAGCCGGACACCTCCAAACACGCGGAGATGATCGAGTTCCGCGACACGCGGCTCGAGTCGATCGTCGCGATCCTGCGCCATCTGGACGAGCGGTACGGCGGGTCGGAGGCATACCTGCGGCACGGTGGTCTGACGTCGGCCGACCTGGCGAAACTCAGAGCGCGGCTGATCGCCTGACCTGCGTCTCGCGGACATTGCGCAGCACAGTACATTGACGCAATGCCGACCGCCGCAGGCCAGACCGACGCAGCCGACCTGGCGCGCCGTCACGGGCTCACCAGGAGCTCGGTCCGCCCACCGCTCGGCGCGTACCTGCGCGAGTTGTGGAGCCGGCGCAAGTTCGTCGTCAGCTACGCCACCGCGCGCACTTACGCGATGTACGCCGGCGCGCGCCTCGGATCGATCTGGCAGGTGCTGACCCCGTTGCTGAACGCGGCGGTGTACTACCTCGCCTTCGGTGTGCTGCTCGGCACGAAGAACGGCATCGACAACTACGTCGCGTTCCTGCTCAGCGGCATCTTCGTGTTCACGTTCACGCAGCGCTGCATGACCGAAGGATCGCGGTCGCTCGCGCTGAACCTGTCACTGATCCGGACGCTGCACTTCCCGCGCGCGACGCTGCCGCTCGCGTACGTCCTCAACGAGCTGAACCAGATGCTGGTGTCGATGGGCATCTTGTTCGTGGTCGTCGGGTTCACCGACGGTCCGGCGTGGAGCTGGCTGCTGGTCGTACCGGCGATGGTGCTGCAGGTGATGTTCAACATCGGGATCACGCTGGTGTTCGCGCGGTTCGGGACGTTCGTGTCCGACATCACACAGCTGCTCCCGTTCGTCACCCGGACCTGGCTGTACGCGTCCGGGATCTTCTTCTCGCTGCCGGCCAAGCTGCAGCAGGTCGACGCGCCGAGCTGGGTGATCCAGGTGCTCGCGCTGAACCCGATCTCGGCGTACATCGACATCGTCCGGCGCTCGTTGCTCGCCGAGCACGAGCCGAACGAGCTCCCGCACGCGTGGACGATCGCGGTGGTCTGGTCGTTCGTGATGCTGGTCGCCGGGTTCGCGTACTTCTGGCGGGCGGAGGACCGATATGGCCGCGGCTGAATCCGAACCGGCCGCCGTGCCCGGGGCCGAACCGACGGTCATCGCCGACCAGCTCGACATCGTCTACAAGCTGATCGCGGGCCAGGGCGGCAAGGGTACGGCGGCGACCGCGCTGCGCCGGATCATGCGGCGCCAGGACCGGCCGACGATCCGCGAGGTGCACGCGGTGAAGAACGTCAGCTTCACCGCGTACAAGGGCGATGCGATCGGCGTGATCGGCCGCAACGGCTCCGGGAAGTCGACGCTGCTGCGCGCGATCGCGGGCCTGCTGCCGCCCGCGAGCGGCGCCGTGTACACCAGCGGGCGTCCCTCGCTGCTCGGTGTCAACGCCGCGATGATGAACGACCTCACCGGCGACCGGAACGTCGTCCTCGGCTGCCTCGCGATGGGGATGTCACCGGCCGAGGTGAAACGCCGGTACGACGAGATCGTGGAGTTCTCCGGTATCGGTGAATTCATCGACTTGCCGATGTCGGCGTACTCGTCCGGCATGGCCGCGCGGCTGAAGTTCGCGATCGCCTCCGCGAAGACGCACGACATCCTGCTCGTCGACGAGGCGCTGGCGACCGGCGACGCGGAGTTCCGGGTCCGGTCCGAGCGCAGGATCAAGGAGCTGCGCGACCAGGCCGGGACGGTGTTCCTGGTCAGCCACAGCCTCGAGGTGGTGCAGGACACCTGCAACCGTGCCCTGTGGCTGGACAACGGCGTGCTGAAGCTCGACGGCCCGGTCGACGAGGTCGTGAACGCCTACATCAGGTCCACCCGCGCCTAGCCGTTGCCAGGGCGTTCTGGACCGTCCTAGACGGCCTTCGGGCGCTCCCGCAGGCCGACCAGGAAGCCGAGGCCCCACGACACGTGCATCGTGGCGCAGACCAGCGGCAGCCAGGCCAGCGCCTTCCACGGCAGGTACCGGCCCTCGACCGCCGAGCCGGCGATCAGCAGCAGCGCGTACCCGAGCGGGGCCAGGAAGCCGAGGTCCAGCCAGGCGGTGCCGGTGGCCAGGCCGATGATGCCGAGGATCGTGCCGACGGCCAGGCCGATCACCGCGATCGGCGGCGCCAGGTACCGCTTGCTGGCGGTTTCCGGATGCCGGCGGATCACCTCGCGGCGCCACTGGCCGGTGTGGAAGAACTGCTTGGCCACCGCCGACAGCGACGACCGCGGCCGGTAGGTCACCGACAGGTCCGGACTGAACCAGATCAGCCCGCCGGTCTTGCGGATCCGGTAGTTCAGCTCCCAGTCCTGGGCCCGGTGCATGGTCTCGTCGAAGCCGCCGACCCGTTCCAGCGCGGCCCGCTTGAACACGCCCAGGTACACGGTGTCGGCCGGGCCGGCCTTGCCGCCCTGGTGGAAGGTGGACGCGCCCAGGCCGAGCCGGGAGCGGTACGCGCAGGCGACCGCCATCTCGGTCGGCGTCCGACCCTCGGCGGCCATCACGCCGCCGACGTTGTCCGCGCCGGTCTCGTCCAGCAGCTCGACCGCCCGGGTGATGTAGCCGTCGGTGAGCGCGCCGTGCCCGTCGACCCGGACCAGGATGTCGTGCTTGGCGTGCGCGATGCCGACGTTCAGCGCGGCCGGCGTCTTGCCGGTCGGGTTCGGGACGATCGTGATCCGGTGATCGGACTCGGCCAGCTTCTCCGCGATCTCCTGGGTGCGGTCCTTGCTCGGGCCGATCGCCAGGACGACCTCCAGGTCACCGGGATAGTCCTGGTCGAGGACGCGGCCGACCGCCTCCTCGAGGTGGCGTTCCTCGTTCAGCACGGGCATCACGACGGACACGGGTGGCCAGTGGGACAGCGGCATATCAGGTCAGGCCTTACAGATCGATGCGACGTCGTCGACGCCGGTGGCGGGTGTGGTCGGTGCTTTCGTCGGCTTCTTGGTGGTACCGGTGCTCGGCTTCTTCGTCGTACTGCTGGTCGGCTTGCTGCTACTGGGAGTGCTCGAAGTCTTACCGTCTCCTCCCGCGCCGTCCTTGTCCAGCGATTCGGACTTCGCGATCGCCTCCGCGACCTTGGTCCGGATCAGTGCGAAGTCCGGGTTGCCGGTGTGGATCAGCGGCGGGACCGCGGAGAAGCTTGACACCGGCAGCTTCTTCGCGTCCAGCGCCAGATCGGTGAACGTGCCCAGTTCACCCGCCGGAATGTTGGTCTTGACCACCTGTTTGCTGGCCGCGGCGATGCCCTGGAACTTGGTCAGCACGGTCTGCGGAGACAACTGGTTCAGCATCGCGGACATCACGCATTTCTGCCGCGCCATCCGCTCGTAGTCCGACGACTCGGCCCGCGACCGGGCGAACCAGAGCGCGTGGTAGCCGTCCAGGTGCTTGTTCTTGCCGGGCTCGATGTACCCCTTGATCGGTGAGCTGCCGCCGCCGATCGGCACCCGCTTGCCGATGTCGAGCGTGATCCCGCCGACCGCGTTCAGCAGGTCGCGGAAGCCGGCCAGGTCGATCAGCACGAAGTAGTTGATCTTCAGCCCGGTGACCGCCTCGACCGCCTGCGTGGTCGCGGTCTCGCCCGGGTTCGGGTCGCCGGGGAACAGGTTCTTGTGGTTCGCGGCGTAGGTGTACACCGCGTTCAGCAGGCACTCGGCGGCGCAGTCCTTCCACCGGAAGCCCTCCGGGAACTGCTTGGCCATCGCGGTCCCCTCCGGGAACGGTACGCGGGCCAGGTTCCGCGGCAGGCCGATCAGGACCGTGCGGCCGGTGTCGGCGTCGATACTGGCCACCGTCATGCTGTCCGGGCGGGTGCCGATCCGGTCCGCACCGGAGTCGCCGCCCATCAGCAGCACGTTGTAGCGGCCCTTGTCGGCCTTGGACTTCTGCCCGCTGCCGAACACGCTGGCGACGAAGTCGCGCTGGGTGTTCACGATCACGCTGGCATAGACCAGCGCGCCGACGACCGCGAAGATCAGCACGCCGTCCAGGATGCTGGCGGTCAGCCGGTGGTTGCGTTCCAGGGTCAGCGGCTGGCCGAGCCGGTACGCGTCCACGAACAGCGCGGCCCAGCCGATCGCGAGCAGGATCAGCAGCACCTGGACGATCCGCAGCGTGCCGGGCCGGGCCAGGATGTTGATCGTTCCGGACCGCCAGATCAGGCCGAGCAGGACGAAGAAGACGATCAGCGCGACCAGGCCGGCGAGCACGCGCCAGGCCCAGCGGCCGGCCTTGCGGCTCCCGGCGACGATCTGCGCGGACCCCGGCAGGACCAACGTCATCAGCAACAGCGTCAGCGCCCGCTTGAACCGGACCGGCTCGCGGAGATTGCGCAGGTCTGGCTTCTCCTGCGGCATGACGTCCTTCCGTTTCCTTCCGGGGCGGCTGATGCCGACCGTACCTTGTCCCCCCACTGTCATCAGTACGACGTGCCGGGTGCGGGGATGGTTCGAGCCCGGGCGGATCCGGAGACGAAGAGTAGCAGGGCAGGTACGGAGCGCAGGAAAACCCCTGCGGTGACCCTGCTTGACACAGTTGTGATGGTCGGCGGCGGACGGATGCGTTACGAAGTTCTGCAAGCACAAACAGTGAGGAAACCGCCCCATGAAACTTTTCCGTCCACTCTTGGCTGCCGTCGCGGTGGCCACGACCACCCTCCTCGGCGCCGCGTCCGCCCAGGCCGCGCCAGTTGCCGAACCTGTCGCCGCGCCTGGTGCCGACTTCACCGGGATCGCGGCGCTGAGCAACTGTTCGGCGTCCCTCGTCCGCTACACCGGCTCGGTCGACACCGACAAGGCGCTGGTGCTCACCAACGGGCACTGCTACGAGGGCGGGTTCCTGCAGCCCGGCCAGGTGCTGGTGAACCGGGCCTCGTCCCGCTCGATCACGCTGCTGCGCCCCGACTCCAGTCGCGCCGGTACGATCCGCGCCGAACGGATCCTGTTCGGCACGATGACGAAAACCGACATGATCGTGTACCAGGTCAACGAGAGCTACGCCTCGATCAAGAGCCGGCTGAACGTCACCCCGCTGACGCTGGCCGAGCAGGCCCCGTCCGACGGCGCCGGGATGGCTGTGGTGTCGGGGTACTGGAAGCGGATCTACACCTGCTCCGTCCAGGCCACGATTCCGCAGCTCCGCGAAGGCGACTGGACCTGGCAGAACTCGATCAAGTACCGGCAACCCGGCTGCGAGACGATCGGCGGTACGTCGGGCTCGCCCGTGGTCAGTACGTCGACCGGCCAGGTGATCGGCGTCAACAACACCGGGAACGAGGACGGCGAGCAGTGCACGGTGAACAACCCGTGCGAGGTCGACGCCGACGGCAACATCACGGTCGACCAGGGTGCGGCGTACGGCCAGCAGACCTGGTGGCTCTACACCTGCCTGACCGCGAACCGGACACTCGACCTGAACAAGTCGGGGTGTGAGCTGCCGAAGCCTGCCCGGAGGCGCTGACTCGCGGCACCGACTCTCGGCGACCTGCCGTGCGGGGTGACGCAGACCACTTGGTTATCAGGTAACGTCGCCCCGCATGGCAGTCGACTCCGCTACTGATCCCGCCGTCCGGACCGGGTGGCCGAGCCCGTTCGGCGTCCGCACCCGGCTGGTCGCATCGAGTGCGCTGATGCTGTTCGTCGAGCTCGCGCTGATCCGCTGGACCGGCTCGAACGTCGTGCATCTCAGCTACTTCTCGAACTTCTCCTGCTGGGCTCGTTCCTCGGCATCGGGATCGGGGTGCTGCGTTCCGGCCGGGCGAAACGACTGCCGTACTACTCGCCGATCATGCTCGGCCTGCTGGTCCTGGTGATCGCGTGGAAGCCGGTCACGGTCGACCGCGGCAGCTCGTCGAGCGTCATCTACTTCACCAGCCTGAACACCACCGGCCCGCCGGTCTGGGTGATCCTGCCGATCGTCTTCGTCGCGGCCGCCGTGGTGCTGGCCGGTCCGGCCGAGCTGGTCGGTCGCTGTTTCGCCGAGCTGCCGCGATTGACGGCGTACCGGTTCGACCTGGTCGGCAGCCTGATCGGGATCATCACGTTCACCGCGCTGTCGTTCCTGGGCGCGCCGCCGATCTGGTGGGGGCTCATCGTCACGGTCGTGTTCGCGGCACTGATGATTCCGTGGGTGCAGGACGGTGGACGGCGTGCGGTCGCCTTCGGGCTGAGTGCCGCGATGGTGCTCGCGCCGATGCTGGTGATGCTCGGCGTGCTGTTCCACGAGTCGACCCGTCCGGACAACAGTTGGTCGCCGTACTACAAGGTGCAGACGAAGAAGTCGAGCTGGGAAGGCGTCCCGCTGCTCACCATCACGGTGAACGGCGTACCGCACCAGCAGGCGATCCCCGCGGACGCACGGTTGCAGTGGGAGCCGCAGTACGGCCTGCCGTACGAGCGCGCGACCGCGGGCAAGCAGCCGAAGAACGTGCTGATCATCGGCGCCGGCTCGGGCTCCGACGTGGCGATCGCGCTGAAGAAGGGTGCGGAGCACGTCGACGCGGTCGAGATCGACCCGGAGATCCGCGACCTCGGCAAGGCGTTGCACCCGGACCGCCCGTACCAGGACCCGCGGGTGAGTTCGCACATCGACGACGGCCGCGCGTTCTTGTCCCGGACCGACAAGAAGTACGACCTGATCCTGCTGGCGTTGCCGGACTCGCTGACGCTCGTGAACGGCGCGAGCTCGCTGCGGCTGGAGAGCTACCTGTTCACCAAGGAGGCGTTCGAGTCCGCGCGCGACCACCTGAACCCGGGTGGCGCGTTCGCGATGTACAACTACTACCGCGAGACCTGGCTGATCGACCGGCTCGCGTCGACGGCGGACGAGGCGTTCGGTCACAAGCCCTGTGTGGACAAGATCGGCGACGGGCTGCAGCAGGCGGTCGTGACGGTCGGCCTCACCGAGCAGGACCAGACCTGCGGTGCCGAGTGGGCGGGCGCCAGTGAGACGACGCCGCCGCCCGCGACCGACAACCGCCCGTTCCTGTACCTGTTCACCGACCGGATCCCGTCGCTGTACCTCGTGACGCTCGGTCTGATCCTGGTCGCCGGCGTGATCGGCGTCGGGATCGCCGGCGGTGGTTCGTCGTACCGGCGGATGCGCCCGTACGCGGACCTGTTCCTGCTCGGCGCCGGGTTCATGTTGCTGGAGACCAAGAGCATCACCGGGTTCGCGTTGCTGTTCGGTACGACGTGGGTCGTGAACGCGATCGTCTTCGCGGGCGTGCTGGTGGCGGTGCTCGCGGCGGTCGAAGTGACCAGGCGGTTCCGGACGCCGCCGTTCAAGGTGATGTTCGCGATCCTCTTCGGCGGGCTCGCGTTGTCGTGGGTGTTCCCGGACAGCTGGCTGCTGTCGATGCCGGTCGGGTTGCGGGCGCTGGTCGCGGTACTGATCGCGTTCCTGCCGATCTTCGCGGCGAACGTGATCTTCGCGAAGCGGTTCACCGACACCGCCGACCCGACCGCGTCCTTCGGCGCGAACCTGCTCGGCGCGATGCTCGGCGGCTGCCTCGAGTACGCCGCCCTCATCCTCGGCTTCCACGGCCTGCTGATCATCGCCGCCCTGCTCTACATCGGCGCCTTCGTGCTCACCCCGAAACTCCAGGCCGCCCGTGAGTGAGCTGGGCGACTACTACCGCGAACGTGCCCAGGAGTACGACGCGGTCTACGACAAGCCGGAACGGCAGGAGGACCTCGCTCGCCTGCGGGCCCTCCTGCCTCCGCTCGTCGCCGGCCGCTCGGTCCTGGAGATCGCCGCGGGCACCGGCTACTGGACGAAGGCACTCGCGACCACGGCGCGGTCGATCGTGGCGACGGACCTGAACGACGAGACGCTCGCGGTCGCCCGGACCCGGTCGTACGGCGCCGCCGACGTCCGGTTCCAGACCGCGGACGCCTACGACCTCGGTGCGGTGCAGGGTCGCTTCGATGCGATCTTCGCCGGCTTCTTCTGGTCGCACGTCCTGCGGGCCGACGTACGGCGGTTCGCGCAGGGGCTGCTGGAGCGGGTGGAGCCGGGTGGCGTGGTGATCCTCGCCGACAACCGGTACGTGGAGGGCAGCAACTATCCGATCACGCGGACGACGGACGCGGGGGACACGTACCAGACCCGGCAGCTGTCGGACGGTCGTACGTTCGAGGTGCTGAAGAACTTTCCGAGCCAGGACGAGGTCGCGAGTGCGGTCGCGCCGGCGCGGGTCGAGTGGACCGAGCTGACGTACTTCTGGCTGGCAACGATCTCCTGAGCGGTGTTTCCTGGGCTGGTGCGGGTTCGGCCCGTCTGCGGCGCCCTGACGGTGGGGTGGTGGCAGGATCTGGGACATGACGTGGCTTGTGACTGGTGGTGCCGGGTACATCGGGGCGCATGTGGTGCGGGCGTTCCGCGAGGACGGGATCGACGTGGTCGTGATCGACGACCTGTCGAGCGGAAAGGCGGAGTTCGTACCGGACGGCGTACCGTTCGTGCGCGCGAACCTGCTCGACGGTACGGCGGTCCGCCAGGCGCTCGAGGGCGTCGACGGGGTCGTGCATCTCGCCGGGTTCAAGTACGCCGGGGTGTCGGTGGAGCGTCCGCTGCACACCTACACGCAGAACGTGACCGCGATGGTGTCGCTGCTCGAGGCGATGGCCGAGACGTCGGTGCGCAACATCGTGTTCTCCTCCAGCGCGGGTGTCTACGGGACCCCTCGCGACGAGGTGGTGACGGAGGACACCGCCCCGGACCCACAGTCGCCGTACGGCGAGTCGAAGCTGATCGGGGAGTGGCTGCTGCGCGACCAGGCGGTCGCGACCGAGTTGCGCCACACGTCGCTGCGCTACTTCAACGTCGTCGGCTCCGGCGACCCCGCGGTGTACGACGCGTCGCCGTACAACCTGTTCCCGATCGTCTGCGACCTGCTGACGCAGGGGAAGGTGCCGCAGATCTACGGCACCGACCACCCGACCCCGGACGGCACGTCGGTGAAGGACTACATCCACGTCGCCGACCTGGCCCGTGCGCACGTGGCCGCGGCCCGGGCGCTCGAGTCCGGCAAGTCGCTCGAGCGGGTGTACAACCTGGGCAGCGGCACAGGGACCTCGGTGCGCGAGATCATGGACGCCGCGCGCCGGGTGACCGGGATCGACTTCACCCCGTCCGAGGGCCCGCGCCGGCCGGGTGACCCGTCCCGCGTGGTGGCCAGCGGCGAGCTCGCCGCGCGCGACCTCGGCTGGCAGAACACCTACACGGTCGACCAGATGTTCGCCACCGCCTGGGAGTCCTGGCCGAAGGGCTGACTCAGTGGTCGGTCGCGGTCGGCGGCGGTAGCCTGTGGCCAGTTCGGTGCTGCTTCGGCAACGAGCACGATCGAGGGGTGCGATCATGACTCACGACAGCCTGCCGCGGTTCCTCGCGAAGGTCGATCTGTTCGGGGGACTCCCCCGACAGACGCTGGACGACCTGATGGAGCGCGGTACGACGCAGACCTTCCAGGCCGGGCGCCACGTCATCGAACAGGGCGCTGACGACGCGGGGCTGCAGATCGTCCTCGAGGGGACGGCCGAGGTGACCGTGAACGGTACGCCGCGGGCGACGCTCGGCCCGGGTGACTACTTCGGCGAGATCTCGCTGATCGACGGCCGGCCGCGCTCGGCGACGGTTGTCGCCGGACCGGACGGGCTGACCACGTTCGCGCTGTCCGCGCTGGCGTTCGCCCCGGTGCTGAAGGGGAGCCCGGACGTCGCCCAGGCGATGCTCAGACCGCTGGCCGCGCGGGTCCGCACGCTCGACGAGCAAGGCTGACCGGATTGGCCACCGAATCGGCAGCTGAGGTCGCCGCCGAGCCGCGGTGTGGGTGCGGCCAGGCGGTCGAGCAGCCGTGGCGGACGCGGGACACCTGGTGGAGCCCCGCGTCTGTCATTGGTTGGCTGGTCTGGTTCGCCCTCGGCCTGTGGCTGGTTCTCGCCGGGCGGACGATCGCCGGGGGCGTGGTGCTGGGGGTGCTCGGTGCGCTGATCGTCGGCAGCCTGGTGCTGCAGGCAGTACGGCGGCATCGCGGGTGGTGCTGGTTGCGCCGCGGCCTGTGGTTCGGAATGGCCGCCGCCGGCCTGCCGTGGCGCATTGCCGGCGCCCTGAACTTCTAGATGATTGATGCACGGCCTGGTCTGGATTCGGTCGTAGACGGTGATGGAGCCGAGGACGCTCGGGCGTGTGGCGTGTGTCAGGTCGACAGGAGGTTTCCCGCGCCAGAGGCCACAGCTGAGCGTGAATCAGACACCGAACACACCCACCCCGCACCACACTAACTGTCGAGCGTACACACCGTCGGGCCGTGCATCGATCATGTAGGCGAAGTCTGCAACCCAACCCCGACCGCCGACCACTCCACAGCGACCCAGCCCCGGGCAGCCAGCGACCGCAACCAGCCCCCAGACACCTCCAACAACCCGCAGGCACCTC
The DNA here is from genome assembly GCF_040649595.1 of Kribbella sp. NPDC048915. NCBI lineage: Bacteria > Bacillati > Actinomycetota > Actinomycetes > Propionibacteriales > Kribbellaceae > Kribbella > Kribbella sp. NPDC048915. Next base: position 17,404 of record NZ_JBEZFT010000059.1, read on the forward strand.
GAACAACCCGTGGGGCTTTGGACAGGTAATTGCCTGTTCAGGGTGCCCGTGCCCTGTTCCCGCTCACCGCTGTCTGTGCAAACCCGCGGGGTGGCTGTCAGGTGCTCGGGGCCGGGGTAGTCCGTGGGGACCTTGGGCCGTTCGCGGGGACCTTGAACAGTCCGCGGGGGCTTTGGACAGGTAATTGCCTGTTGACACCGACCGCCGCCTGTTCATGCCCACCGTGATCTGGTGACAGTCATCGGGGACTGTTCACACTCGTTGGGACTGTCGCGTTCCCGGTGCGCCTTGAGGGAGGCGCCGTACATTCAGAGCCTGGGGCACACGGCGGATGCGGGGACGAGATTTCGCTGTGATGCTGGGTCAGCGGACGACCTAGGACTGCTGCTTGTATTCCTTCTTGTAAGCCCCGGACGGCGTCAGGTCGAAGAGGCCGGGGCCGGTGAGGATGCCGCCTTCCACCGGCAGCGTGTGGCCGGTGATCCAGGACGCGTCGTCGGAGGCGAGGAAGGCAACGGCCGCGGCGATGTCCTCCGGTTCGCCGATCCGGCGGAGCGGGTACTGCGTCGCGAACCGGTCGAGGGTGTCCTGACGGCCGTCCCAGTTCGGGGTCCGAATGGTGCCGGGGGCAACTACGTTGAAGCGCACGCCGAGCGGCCCGTAGCGGGCCGCGTAGTTGACGCTCATCGCGATCTGGCCGGCCTTGGCGGCGGAGTACTCGACGTTGCCGAAGGCGGCGATCCCGTTCACCGAGCTGATCGTCACCACGTTGCCGCGGTGCTCGACCAGCTGCGGCAGCGCGGCCTGGATGCAGCGCGAGGCGCCGACGAGTGTCAGGTCCAGCTGTGCGTGGAACTCCTCCGGCGTGGCGTCCTCGGGCGCCGACCGCACGATGCAGCCGCCGGCGTTGTTCACCACGACGTCCAGACGGCCGTACCGTTCGACCGCGGCCGCGACCGCCGCCCGTACGTCGTCGTCACTCGTCACGTCGACGCGGACCGGCAGCGCCTGCTCGCCGATCTCGCCGGCCACCTCGGCGAGCTTGTCCTCCTGCAGGTCGGTCACCACCACCGCGGCGCCTTCGGCGGCCAGCCGCCGCGCGACTGCGGCCCCGATGCCCTGCGCCGCCGCCGTGATCAGCGCGACCTTGCCCTGGAACCGTTGCACGGCTACCCCTCCACGATCCGGTCGACCTTCTCGTCCGCCACCCGGCGCTCCAGCTTCGAGCTGTCCAGGTTGCGGCAGAGCACGATCGAACCACCCCCGGCGATGACGCCGACCAGCAGGGCCAGCCCGGCGCGGTCGGTCAGCGTCCGCGTCACCAGGATTCGGTCGCGGACCGGCTCCGCCGCGTCGATGAGCGCCTCGTGGGTGAGGTCGTCGTACGCCGGAGTGCCCGGCGTCGGCGGGTCGAACGGGACGAACACGTCGGGATGGTTGTAGACCTCGGCGCCGTAGTCCTGGATACCGTCCGGGATTGCGTCGCGGAAGCGTCCGCCGAGGGGGAGCAGCGCCGAGGCGACGGTCTCGCGCTCGCCGCGGATCGCGAAGTCCGGGCCGGTGATCGCGAGGGTGCCGGTGCCGCTGGTCAGACTCGCGCCGGCCGACCAGGTGGACAGCGCCCATACCACGCCGAGCCAGTGCGGCGGCAGGCCGATCGCGACCGTCTCGCCGGGCTCCAGGTCGTACTCGTCGACGAGCAGGTTGGCGGTCTTCGCGACCCAGTTCGCGGTCGTGACCGCACTGAGCTCGATCCGCTCCCCGGTCGCGTCGTCGTAGTAGGTGAGGAACGGAGCAGCGCCGTCGCGACGGACCGCGGCGGCGAAAAGCTCGGGCAGAACTCGTGACATATGGCCCACCCTACGGTTCGGCCGCCGACGTACTTTGGACGGGGATCACCCCGGGAATGCTCGGAAAGAAGGCTTGTCATGGTCCTGGACCTCGCGCTGCCCGAAGGTGGCGAATGGATCGTCATCCTGGTCATCGTCGTCCTGCTCTTCGGCGCCAAGAAGCTGCCCGAACTGACGCGCAACGTGGCCCGCTCGATGAAGGAGTTCGAGAAGGCCCGCCGCGAGGGCGACTCCCCGCCGGCGCAGATCACCCGGCCGGCCGCAGAGACCGACGAGGCGGCCGATAGTCAGGACTCAGCCGATCGGCGAGGGACGGCCGAGGTCAACAGCGGCGGTGCGCAGGGCGTCGGCCAGTAGCCGGACCGGCTCCGGCACCGGCCCGGGAAGCCGGGCCAGGATCGTCCGGCGCAGTTCCTGCGGCCCGCCGCGAACCGTCACCACCCGCACTCCGGCCGGCACGACCGGCGTCATGGTCGCAGCGATCGTGGTGAGACCCGCACCGGTCGCGACCAGCTGGAGCTTCGCGAGCCAGTCGCGGGCGGTGTGCGCGATCACCGGCCGCTCGTCCAGGCCGGGCCAGACACCGAGCCACACCTCGTTGCTCGACGCGGGACCTGAGATCCACCGCTGACCGCGCAGGTCCGCGACGTCCACCGAGTCGCCGGCGGCGAGCGGATGCCCGGCCGGTACGGCGACACACAGGCTGCGCTCGGACAGGGTCTCGAGCTTCAGGGCCGGGGTCTCGGAGTCGGGTGGGCGGAACGGCGGTGCCGACGCGATCAGCGCGAGGTCGATCGTGCCGGCCCGCAAGGCTCGCACCAGCGTGGGCGTGGTGCCTTCCCGTGTGGTGACGGTGACGGCGGGATGAGTACGACGGAGCGCGCCGACGGCCCGCGGGAGCAGCGCGGCGCCCGCGCTGGGGTACCAGCCGAGCCGGACGGTACCGCCCTCGGCCGGCAGTCCCGCGAGCTCCCGAGCGGTCGCGTCGATCCGGTCGAGCACGGCGGCAGCGTTCCGCAGTACGACCTGCCCCGCGGCGGTCAGCGCGACACCTTCGCGGCGGCGCTCGAGCAGTTTGCTGCCGGCGGCTCGCTCGAGAGCGGCGATCTGCCGGGACACCGCCGACTGCGTGTACCCCAGCGCTGCCGCCGCCGCGGTGAACGTGCCGCGCTCGGCGACCTCGCGGAACACCCGCAGCGCGACCAGCGAGACGTCGGAGAAGTCCATGACGACAACGCATACTACCTGTGCGTGAATTTCGTTGGAGTCATAGCTACACACCTCCTTACGGTGGCCGCATGACACGGAGAATCGCGCTGGTCACCGGCGCCAATCAAGGCATCGGGTACGCCCTCGTGCAGGAGCTCGCCGGGCGGATGGACCCCGACGACCTGATCCTGCTCACCGGCCGGCACGCCGGACGGGTCGCTGCCGCCGCGGCCCGGGTGAGCGGCCGGGCGCGGGTCGAGGGACGGGTTCTCGACGTGACCGACACCGATGCGGTCCATCGGATGGCCCGCGAGCTCGGCCGGGTGGACGTCGTCGTGTCCAACGCGATCGGGCCGCTCGAGCCGGCGACGCCCGCGACGGAGCAGGTGGACGAGTTCGTGGACGTGGCGAACCTGGGCGCGCAGGCGGTGCTCCGCGCCTTCGCGCCGGTGCTGCGACCGGGCGGCCGGTTGATCGTGGTGGCCAGCTCCCTCGGAACGCTGGCCCAGTTGCCCGCACCCCTGTGGTCCTGGTTCGACGGGGCCACGCTGGACGAGGTCGACAAGGCGGTGGAGGAGTGGCGTACGGCGGTGCACGACGGTACGGCTGCCGCGCGGGGCTGGCCGGAGTGGATCAACCTCCCGTCGAAGGTGGCGCAGGTCGCCGCCGTCCGCGCGGTGGCCGCCGAACGCCGCGAGCGGGACCTCGCGGCGGGCACGCTGGTCGCATCGGTGTGTCCGGGCCTGGTCGACACGCGCGCGTCCCGGCCGTGGTTCGACGACTTCAGCCGGGCGCAGACGCCGGCCGCGGCCGCCGTACCGATTGCGGACCTGATCCTGGCCGACCGGGTGGACCCGGCGTGGTACGGCGAGCTGGTCCGTGCCGGTCAGGTCGTGGCCTGGAAGCCCGCAGACTGAGGGCACGCTCGAAGCACGGTGCTGTCAGGCGGGGCAGAGTCGGTAAAGTCGTCTCATGCTGATCCTGGCCGGTCTCGGTCTGATCCTGGTCCTGACCGTTGCCACCGGCTACTTCGTCTCCCAGGAGTTCGCGTACGTCGCCGTCGACCGCAGCCGGTTGCAAACGCTGGCCGAGGAGGGTGACGCCGCCGCCGCGCGCGCACTGAGGGTCACCGCGCGACTGTCGTTCGTGCTGTCCGGGGCGCAGGTCGGGATCACCATCACCGCGCTGCTGGCCGGGTACTTCGCCGAGCCCTACCTCGGTGCCGGACTGTCGCGGCTGCTCGGCGGCGCCGGCGTACCGGACACGGTCAGCAGGTCCGTCTCCGTGCTCGTCGCGTTGCTGCTGGCAACAATCATCCAGATGGTGCTGGGCGAACTGGCGCCGAAGAACCTGGCGATCGCGAAACCCGAGGCGATCGCGCTCCGGCTGGCCCGCTCCACGTTGTGGTACCTGACCGTCGCCGGCCCGGTGATCCGCCTGTTCGACTCGGCGTCGAACCGGATCCTCCGCCGCGTCGGCATCGAGCCGGTCGAGGAGCTTCCGCAGGGCGCGACCGCGCAGGAGCTCGACCGCATCATCGAGACGTCGTACGAGCAAGGCCTGCTCGACCGCGACACCACCCGGTTGCTCGACCGCGGCCTCGACTTCCGCGGCCGGACCGCCGGCGAGGCGATGGTGCCGCGGGTCGACGTGATCACCGTGCACCGCGACGAACCGCTCACCCGGGTGATCGAGCTGCAGGAGACCGGGCACAGCCGGTTCCCGGTGATCGGCGAGTCGGTCGACGAGGTGATCGGGGTCGTCGCGATCGGTGACGTGGTCGAACTCGAGCCGGCCGACCGCGCGAAGGTCGCCGTCGGGTCGCTGGTCTCGCAACCGGTCGCCGTACCGACCACGCTGCCGCTGCCCGCGGTCCTCGAGCAGCTGCGGATCGCCCACCGGCAGCTCGCGATCGTCGTCGACGAGTACGGCGGATTCGCGGGCATCGTGTCGCTGGAGGACATCGCGGAGGAGCTGGTCGGCGAGATCCGGGACGAGGACGATCTGCCCGAGACCGGGCTGGTGCGCGGCTCGGACGGATCCTGGACGGTGCCGGCGCGCTGGCGGCTCGACGAGGTCGCCGAGGCCACCGGCGTCCAGCTGCCGGTGAGTGACGCGTACGAGACGATGTCCGGTTTGGTGATGGCGCGCCTCGGTCGGATTCCGGAGGTCGGCGACTCGCTGGTGGTGGAGCTGCCGCACCGCATCGACCACGACGGACGGCCGGTACCGCCCGAGTACGTCCGGCTCACCGTGCAGACGATCGAACGTCGGGTCCCCGGCGTCGTGGCGATGGAGCGGATGGCATGAGTACCACGCTCGCGCTGATCATCTCCGTCGTACTGCTCGCGCTGAACGGATTCTTCGTGGCCGCCGAGTTCGCGTTGGTGGCGTCGAAACGGCACCGGCTGGAGGAGGCCGCGGCGTCCGGCAGCCGGTCCGCGCGCGCCGCGATCGCGGGGGTCAGCGAGTTGTCGCTGATGCTGGCCGGGGCGCAGTTGGGGATCACACTGTGCACACTGGGCCTGGGGTCGCTGAGCGAGCCGGCGGTGGCGCATCTGCTGCATCCGTTGTTCGAGCTGATGCACATTCCGGACAGCGTGGGGCACGTGATCGCGCTGATCATCGCGGTCGGCGGGATCGGTCTGCTGCACGTACTACTCGGTGAAATGGCGCCGAAGTCGTGGGCGATCAGCGATCCGGAGCGGTCGGCGCTTGTGCTCGCGTTGCCGTTCCGCGGGTTCACCTGGGTCTTCCGCCCGTTGCTGATCGTCCTCAACTGGATGGCCAACGCGTGCGTACGGCTGATCGGGGTGACACCGCAGAACGAGATCGCCAACGCGCACGGCCCGGACGAACTGCGCCTGCTGATCGAGTCCTCGCGCGAACACGGCACCCTCGAGCAGCCCGAGCACGAACTCCTCACCGCGATGCTCGCGCTGCAGAAGACCACAGTCGGCCAGGTGATGACCCCGCTCGACCAGCTGTCCACGGTGCCCGCGACCGCGACCGCCCGCGAGGTCGAACTCACCAGCCGTCGCGAAGGCCACTCCCGCCTCGCGGTCGTCGGCCCCGGCCCCGACGGCAAGCCCGGCATCTGCGGCATCGTCCACGTCCGCGACGCCGCCCGCGCCACCACCGCCGGCGATACCACCGCCCGCGCCGCCGACCTGATGGTGCCGGCCCTCGAACTCGGCGACCACACGCCGGTCGCCACCGCCATCCGCACCATGCGCGACGCACGCTCCCAGCTGGCCGTCGTCTGCGGCGGCGACCAAGCGATCGGCGTGGTGGCGCTCGAGGACCTCCTGGAAGAAGTCATCGGCGAGTTCGACGACGAAACCGACCCCATCATCACCGCCACCAAACCCCGCACCCCACCCAACTAACCCCACCCACCTGACCCGGCTAGGTCACCGTCGTCCCCGCCACCCGGCGGCCGCCGATGGAGCACTTTGTGCACGAGATCCGTACTTTTCGGCGCTCGAAGTACGGATCTGGTGCACAAAGTGGGCTTGGGTTACGGATCTGGTGCACAAAGTGATCCCGTCCCCGCCCTCGCGCCGACCGCCCTCGCGTCGGCCACCTCGGCCACCTCGCGTCGGCCGCCCCCGCCTCGGCCACCTCGACCACCTCGCGTCGGCCGCCCCCGCCTCGGCCACCTCGACCACCTCTCGCGTCGCCTCTCGCGTGGGCCACCTCGGCGATCGCTCGGCTCGGGTGCCTCCGGCGCCCTCGTCGTCGCCATCCGGCGGCCTCGGAGGGGCACTTTGTGCATGAGATCCGTACTTTTCGGCGCTGGAAGTACGGATCTGGTGCACAAAGTGGGCTTGGGTTACGGATCTGGTGCACAAAGTGATCCCGTCCCCGCCCTCGCGCCGGCCGCCTTGCGCCGACCGCCCTCGCGTCGGCCGCCCTCGCCTCGGCCACCTCGGCCACCTCGGCCACCTCTCGCGTCGCCTCTCGCGTGGGCCACCTCGGCGATCGCTCGGCTCGGGTGCCTCCGGCGCCCTCGTCGTCGCCATCCGGTGCCCTTGTCCTCGCCATCCGGCGGCCTCGTCGTCGCCATCCGGCGGCCTCGGAGGGGCACTTTGTGCATGAGATCCGTACTTTTCGGCGCTCGAAGTACGGATCTGGTGCACAAAGTGGGGAGGAAACGGAGCTGGTGCACGAAGTCGGGCGTGCTGGGCTGGTGTACGAGGTGCGGCGCGGGATGGGGAGCTGGTGTGCGGAGGGGGTGGTAACGGGGCGGGTTACCTTGGTGGGGCTAGCGGCTAGGAGGGTATGTGGGGATCGAGCGGATCGGGCTGGTGGTCCATCAGGGGCGCCCGTTGGCGGTGCAGACCGCGGAGACGGTGCGGAAGTGGGCGACCGCGCACGGCATCGGGTGTACGGACATCGACGTCTGGAAAGACCACGACAAGCGGCGGACGGGCACCGACGAGCTGCACCATGCGGGGGATCCGGACCTGGTCGTCACGCTCGGCGGTGACGGGACGTTCCTGCGCGGCGCGCGGATCGCGGCGAAGAACAACGCGGCCGTCCTCGGCGTCGACCTGGGCAAGGTCGGGTTCCTCACCGAGGTGGCGTGCAAGGACGTCGAAGCTGCCCTCGAGGCGGTTCACCACGGCGGGGCGACGTACGAGGAACGCATGACGCTGACGATGCGCGCATCGCGTCCGCTCGAGATCCCGACCGGCATCGAGTCCCTGCTGCGGTACGGTCACGGTCCCGCGCTGCCGCCACCGCCGGTACGGCACGAGGTGGTGGAGGGGGACGGCTGGGGGATGGCGCTCGACGTCACCGCGCTGAACGATGTCGTGGTCGAGAAGCTCGCTCGTGACCATCAGGTGGCGCTCGGCGTGTACCTGTCCGGCCGGCTGCTCGCGTCGTACTCCGCCGACGCGGTGATCGTGGCGACGCCGACGGGCTCCACGGCGTACAGCTTCGCGGCCGGTGGCCCGGTGCTGTCGCCGAACACGGAGGCGATCGTGTTCACGCCGGTCGCACCGCACATGACGTTCAACCGGACGGTTGTCGCGGCGCCGGACGAGCCGATCGCGCTCCGGGTGCTGCCGCATTCGGGGCAGGCGGCGGTCAGCATCGACGGGCAGTTGCGCGGCGTACTCGATCCGGGCGACTGGATCGGCGTGTACGGATCACCGCAGCGGCTGCGCCTCGTCCGGCTGCGGCCGACCGACTTCTACGGGCGGCTTCGCGACCGCTTCCGGCTGACCGACGCGCCTGCGACGGCGCTCGACGGGCAGACCGAGTTGTTCTGGCAGCCCGACAGCCCGGTACCGCCGGACCTGCAGCACCTGCGACTCGGCCCTCCGCCTGGTGATGACCGGTAGGGTTCGTCCTCATGCGAAACGTGGTCATCTTGGCAGGTGGGTCGGGGACACGGCTGTGGCCGATGTCGCGAGACGACAGGCCGAAGCAGGTGCTGCCGCTGGCGGCCGGGCAGTCGCTGCTGCGCGTGGCGTACAACCGCCTCCAGGGCCTGGTCGATCCGGAGAACATCTACGTCTGCACCGTCGGCGCGATCACCGACGTCGTCCGCCAGGAGTTGCCCGAGCTCGGACCGCACAACATCATCGGTGAGCCGGCCCGGCGGGACACCGCCAACGCCGTCGGCCTGGCGTCGGCCGTGGTCGCGCGCAACGACCCGGACGCGATCGTCGCGTTCGTCGGCTCCGACCACCTGATCAGCCCGGAGACCGAGTTCCGGGCCGCGATCGAGCACGGGTTCGAGGTGGTGGAGGCGCGGCCCCGGTCGCTGGTGACGTTCGGGATCGAGCCCACGCACCCGCACACCGGCCTCGGCTACATCGAGCGCGGGGCGCCGATCGAGGGTACGTCGGCGTACGTCGTCGACCGCTTCCGCGAGAAGCCGGACCGCGAGACCGCGGAGGAGTACCTGGCCACCGGGCGGTTCTGGTGGAACTCCGGCATGTTCGTCTGGCAGGCGTCCACGGTGCTGAACGTGCTCGACACCCTGCTGCCGGAGTCGGCCGCCCGGTTGCGCGAGGTCGCCGCGGTCTGGGACACCCCGGAGCGCGAGAACACGCTGGCCGAGATCTACCCGAACCTGCGCAAGATCAGCGTCGACTACGCGGTGATGGAGCCGGCCTCACAGGGCAAGGTCGACGCGGACGTGGTCGTCGTACCGATGCCCGTGCACTGGCTCGACGTCGGCTCGTGGGCCGCGCTGGCCGACACGTACACCGCCGACGAGAACGGCAACCGCACCGACAGCATCACGCTGAGCTGCCTGCTCGACTCGCACGACAACATCATTGTCACCGACGACCCCGACCACCTGGTCGCCGCGGTCGGCCTGCGCAGCCACATCATCGTCCACACCCAGGACGTGACGATGGTCTGCCCGCTGTCCGACGGCGAACGCGTCAAGGACCTGGTCGCCCAGGTCCAGTCGGATCACGCGGACTACATCTGAGTAGTCGGCGGCAGAATTAGTTCGGGACGGGTGTCGATCCGGGCGTTTCTCGTTCGACCTTGGGCGCGAGGGCCGAGCGGCGGCTCCGCGGGACGAGGAGGACACGATGCCGAAGTACATGCTGATCATGCGCGGGACCGACGAGTCGAACGCGGCGCTGATGGCGACGATCGAGGAGTCGATGGCGGCGACCCGGCAGTTGATCGAGGAGATGCTGAGGGACGGCGTACTGTTGGCCGCCGAAGGGCTGGACGACCCGAAGCGGGGTGTCGTGGTCGACTTCGGCGGCGAGGCCCCGGTGGTCACCGACGGGCCGTACGGGGAGACGAAGGAACTGTTCGGCGGCTACTTCCTGCTGGACGTCGCCTCGCAGGCCGAGGCGGTCGAATGGGCCAGGCGGGTGCCGGCGGCCAAGGGGGCGAAGATCGAGGTCCGCCGGGTGGCCGGCGACGACGAGGTCCCAGAAGTCTGATGGGTACGGCGGCCGACGTCGCGGCTGTCTGGCGGATCGAGTCGGCGCGGATCGTGGCCGCGCTGACCCGGTTCACCGGGGATTTCGGGCTGGCCGAGGACGCGGCGCAGGAGGCGGTGGCCGAGGCGCTGGTGTCCTGGCCACAAGGCGCTCCGGCCGATCCGGCCGGCTGGCTGATGACCACGGCCCGGCGGCGGGCGATCGACGCGATCCGGCGCCGCGTCGCGCTTCGCGACCGGTACGCGCTGCTGGCCGCCGAGGCCGATGCGCATGCGGATGCGGATGCGCAGATCGATCCCGAGCGGATCGACGACGACGTGCTGGCGTTGATGTTCATCAGCTGTCACCCGGTGCTGTCACCCGAGGCCCGGATCGCGCTGACGCTGCGTGTGGTGGCCGGCTTGTCGACCGAGGAGATCGCGCGGGCGTTCCTGGTGCCGGTGCCGACCGTGCAGGCGCGCATCACCCGCGGCAAGAAGACGATCGCCGCGGCCGGGATTCCGTTCGAGCTGCCGCCGCCGGACGAGCGCCGGGAGCGGTTGAGCAGCGTGCTCAGCGTCCTCTACGTGATCTTCACCGAGGGCTCGACGGCCACGTCCGGTGAGCGGCTGGTCCGTCCGGACGTCGCCTACGAGGCGGTCCGGCTCACACGCACGCTGGCGGCGCTGCTGCCGACCGAGCCGGAGGTGCACGGCCTGCTCGCGTTGTGTGAGCTGACCGCCGCGCGGTTCCCGGCCCGGACCAGCGCCGACGGTACGCCGATCTTGCTCGACGACCAGGACCGCACGCGCTGGGATTTCGCGGCGATCCGGCGCGGACTCGCGGCCCTGTCCGTGGCGTCCACCCGCGGACTGGGCCCGTACGGACTGCAGGCCGCGATCGCCGCCACCCACGCGTCGGCGTCGTCCGTCGAGGACACCGACTGGGACCGGATCGTCGTCCTGTACGAGGCCTTGGGCCGGGTCGCCCCCTCGCCGATCGTCGAGCTCAACCGGGCGGTCGCGGTGGCGATGGCCACCGGTCCCGCCCAGGCGCTGCTGATCGTCGACGAACTGATCGCCACCGACCGCCTGCCCGGCTCGCACCTGGTGCCGACCGTCCGCGGCGAGCTCCTCACCCGCCTCGGCCGCCACCCCGAGGCGCGCGCCGAACTCGAACTGGCCGCCCGCCGCTGCCCGAACCTGCCCGAGCGCTCGGTTCTGCTCCGTAAGGCCGCGGCCCTGGCCTGAACGACGATGCCCCCGAGGAAAGGATCCTCGGGGGCATCGTCGGCAGCCTGGCGTCAGCCGCCGTTCGGCTCCTGAGCGTCGGTGGCGGGGTACTTCTCCATGAACTGCTTCAGGGCCTCGCCGCTGACCGAGCCGCAGAACTGGCGATGGCCGAAGGACTTCTGCGAGGAGTCGGGGCCGCTCCAGTGCGCGAAGGCGAGCTTCTTGCCGTCCGGCCACGGGGCGCCCTCGTCCGGGCGGAAGGGGGCGGCGATGAACTTGCCGAGCGACGGATCCGGGAGCTTCGACTTGGAGATCTTCTCGATCTCGTCGACCTGGTCCTTCGGCAGCGTGTCGCTGTACCAGAGGATGGTGTACCCGTGCTCGAGGTTGTGCACCAGGTTCTCGATCGCCGGGCGGTCGTCCATCGTGTAGAACTTCTTCCCGAACGGCGCCCAGTTCGCGTAGTGCGGGCCGGACGACGGCGGCGAGACCGGGTAGATGATCTTCTCGCCGTCGGGCCGGTGGTCCTGAGTACCGCCGCCCTCGTCGTTGGTCGGGGTGTCACACGACGCGGCCGACGCGGCGACACCGAACTCGGTGAGGGCCTGGTCCTTGGTCCGGGAGTCCTGGATCAGCTTGATCGCGGGGTAGGCGATGATGGCCAGCCCGACCACGATCGAGCACACCACGATGAGGATCGTGCGGCGACGGTCGGCTCGGGCCTGGTCGCGCTGCATCTTCTCGATCATTTCGCGGCGCGACTGCTTCTGCGACGACGCTTTACCCACAGTGTTGGTCTTCCCGGACAGGGGCGGCCACCTCGCCGCCGTGCGCATGCAGTGTACGAGGTGCCCCTGAGAAGTTGCCTAGAAAACTACCGCCCGATCAGGCAGAACGTGAGCCGAACGTGACCGTAGCCACGTTTCCGGGCCCCGGACGGACACTTACGCCGTACCTTTCGGCATGCAGCAGGACCGCGATCCGCTCGGCCACCAGGCCCACCGCCACCGGCTCGTCGCCGACCACGGTGACAGCGTTGTCGCCGGCCTCGACCCGCACCCCGGTGATGTCGTCCAGTACGCCGGCCCACACCGACGGGTCCGCCGCTCGCGGTCCGGACGGCGGCTGCCGGTCCAGTACGGCGGCGCGCGCGGCCTCGCGGGTCCCGAGGCTGAACATGTCGTTCTCGGCGTCGCGGACCAGTGCGCGGGCGCCCGGCCCGTGCTCGCCGACCGGGAGGACGACGTCGTCGAGTCCGCGCAGTACGGCGACCGGCACGCCGTCCGCCTTGCCCTTGACGAGCTCGCTCGCGCCGGCGATCTCGTCGGCCAGCGCCGGCTCCGTCACCGCGAGCACGTTGCCGTGGCTGTCCGTCGTACCGCGCAGGTCCTCGACGACGCGGACGCCGGCCGCACCGATCGCGAGATCGGTCTGACCATTGCGCCACGGGCGGCCGAGGGTGTCGGTGACGACGATGCCGACGTTCACGTCGTACCGCTCCTTCAGCGCGACCCGCAACGAGCGCGCCGACGCGTCCGGGTCGAGGGGGAGCAGCAGGACCGTGCCGGGGGCGGTGTTCGAGGTGTCGGTGCCGGCGGCGGCCATCACCAGGCCGTGCCGGGTCTGGACGATCCGCGTCTCGCCGCGCTGCGCGACGACGCGGACCAGCTCCGCGTCGACGGCCTCCTGACGGGTGCCGTACGTCAGTCGGCCCTCGGCCTTGCTGACGATCTTCGACGTCACCGCGACGACGTCGCCGTCGCGGAGATCGGTGCCGTCGGCAATCAGTGCGGCCAGGTCGTCCCCGGCCGCCACCTCCGGCAGTCCGGTCACCGGGAAGATCTCCAGGTGCTTCCTCATCGCCGTACGGCCTCCGCGAGGGTCAGTGCCGCGTCAGCCATTGCGGCGGTGGTGGACTCGTCAGTCATCCACAACGGCACGGCCTGCACATGAATTCCGGCTCCGGCGATCGAATCCGCCTGGATCGCGTCCGAGGAGTCGATCAGCCAGCCGTCCAGGACGCCCCCGGAGCTGCGGGAGCCGTAGTACCGCGCGACGGCCGAGGCGGTGGACGCGACACCGACGGTGGCGAGCACCTTGTCCGCCATCCCGCGAACCGGACCGGTGCCGATGATCGGCGAGAGACCGATGACCGGAGCGGCGGTCTTCTGCACCGCCTCGCGGACCCCGGGGACGCCGAGGATGGTGCCGATCGACACCACCGGGTTGGACGGCGGCAGGATCAGTACGTCGCAGTCCGCGATCGCCTCCAGCACGCCGGGCGCGGGCTTGGCCTTGTCGGCGCCCACGGCAACGATCTGGTGCGCGGTGATCTCGGCGTGGTGGCGGACCCAGTACTCCTGGAAGTGGATCGCCTTGCGCCGGCCGGCCCGGGACCCGGCGCCGTCCGGATCGTCGACCACGACATGGGTCTCGATCCGGTCGTCGCTCATCGGCAGCAGCCGGACCGGCAGCTTCCAGCGGGTGCAGAGTGCTTCGGTGACCGCACTGAGGGTGTAGCCGGCGTCCAGCATCTGGGTGCGGACCAGATGCGTCGCGATGTCGCGGTCACCGAGGCCGAACCAGGTCGGCTCGACGCCGTACTCCGCGAGCTCCTCCTTGATCACCCAGGTCTCGTCCTCCCGGCCCCACTTCCGCTCCTGGGAGATGCCGCCGCCGAGGGTGTACATCACGGTGTCGAGGTCCGGACAGACCCGCAGACCGAACAGGGTGATGTCGTCGGCGGTGTTCCCCACGACGGTGATCTCGGCGTCCGGGCGGGCCTTCAGCAGGCCCTGGAGGAAGGTGGAGCCGCCGATGCCGCCGGCCAGCACAGTCAATCGCATGGGAAGAGTCTGCCCGAGTCGTCAATGCGGCGGACCACCGCAGGACTATGCTGCGGAGGGTCATCACATCCGCACAGCTCAGTTGTACGGCCCCCCAACATCCGAGGAGCCCTAGTGGTCACCGACGCAACCAAGAAGCTCAAAGAGCCGGTCGCGTACATCTTGCTCGCATTCGCAGGCCTGTTCGCGCTGGCCATGCTGATCCAGCTTTTCGTCGGCGACAGTACCTTCGTGGTCCGCGCCGGCGGCGTGCAGAACGCCATCGTCCCGCCGTCCGTGCTCAGCCTGATGCTGCTCGCGGCGCTGGTCGGCGCGGTCTGGCTGGTCAACGAAGGTGAGCGGACGCCGAACGCGCGGATCGTCGTCTTGGGCACGCTTGTCATCACCGGCCTGTTCCTGCTGATCGGGTTGATCGGCACCTTCGCGCAGTTCAACGGCAGCGGCACGGGCGGTGACAAGGTCGTCGGCTTCATCGCCGCGCTCGGTGGCCTGGCGCTGTACGGCGCCGTCGGCCTGTACGCGCTGAAGACGTTCCAGACGCTCCCCGCGCCGGTGCGCGCGCCGAAGCCGGGCCAGTTCCAGCAGCAGGGCCAGCCGGGCCAGTTCGGGCAGGCGCCGTACGGCCAGCAGGGCTATGGGCAGCCGGGGCAGCCGGCCCAGCCGGGTCAGTACGGCGGTCAGTACGACCAGGGTCAGCAGTACGGTGGTTACGCGGCCGCGGGTGCTGCCGGTGGTTACGCCGCAGGCCAGGACCAGGGTCAGCAGTGGCCGCAGGAGCAGCAGTGGGGCGGCGACGCCGGCCAGCAGGCATGGTCCGCCGGTGAAGCCGAGGCGCAGCAGGCCGGTCAGCACTCCGCGCAGCCGGCCGGCCAGGAGCAGGCATGGCCCGCCGAGGGTCAGAGCGCCGAGCCGACGCAGCCGTGGAGTTCCGAAGGCCAGCAGCAGTGGGGCGGCCAGGACCAGGGTCACCAGGCGCAGCAGTGGCCGCAGGAGCAGCAGTGGGGCGGCGGCGACGCCGGCCAGCAGCAGTGGGGTGGCCAGGAGTACGGCCAGCCCGCCGCGGGTCAGGAGTACGGCCAGCAGGCGCCGGCAGGTCAGGAATGGGGCCAGCCGGAGCAGAGTACCGGCGACAGCTCGCAGGACGCCGAGGCGCAGTCGGCCCAGCAAGCGCAGCAGGCCCAGCAGGCCTGGCAGCAGGAGCAGGCCTGGCAGTCTCCGGAGGCTCCGGCCGCTGAGCAGCCTGCTGCTGAGCCGCAGCAGGCCGAGTCCGCCGACGAGACCCGCATCGACCCGCGCGTCGAGCAGGACAAGGACGACCAGAACCAGCAGGGCCAGCAAGGACAGCAGGGTTGGTGGTCGCAGCCGTCCTGACGGCAGCCCGCTGACGGCAAGCCTTTGCCGTACAAGGTGAAGAAATTCGGGACAAACTCGGTTTGAGCTTGGGTACCCGGCGCGAGAGGCCTGTATCTACAGGCCTCTCGTTCTTTTGCGGGCGTGTTGCGGATGATCCCAATAGCAGAGCACGGCTTGACTTTCGTGGATTGCAGGAATGTAATTTCAACCGTGTCGTTCGTTAGGACACTCGGTATCGGGGACCGTTGCAGAGCGCAGGACGGACGAGGTCAGGCATGTGGACCGCAAACCCACATGTACAGGGGAACGAACAGGGTCGAGGAGGTCGGACCGTGACAGAGAGCCTGATGGCGATTGTCGACGGTGAGGCGATCGAGGAGGAGCCGAACTGGCAGGAACGGGCACTGTGTGCCCAGACCGACCCAGAAGCGTTCTTCCCGGAGAAGGGCGGATCCACCCGCGAGGCCAAGAAGGTGTGCCTCGGCTGCGACGTCCGGGGTGAATGCCTCGAGTACGCGCTGCAGAACGACGAACGCTTCGGGATCTGGGGCGGCCTGTCGGAGCGGGAACGCCGCAAGCTGAAGAAAAAGGCCGTCTGACGGTCCGGACACCACAGCACAACTTCACGACGGACTTCCGCGAGGCCCCGGGGCGAAAGCTGCCGGGGCCCGCGGCTTTCCGGGGACCGGGGCCCACCTGCTCGCCGGCGGCTGTATGGTGATTCCTCGCCGGGACCTGCGGTCACGGTGACCGTCCGCAAGCATCGAGGTGTCACAGCTCCGCATGGAACAAGAAGCCCCGGCCGGCTGGGAATTCTTCGACTCCGTCGACTTCCCGACCGATCACATCGACGATCCGATGGGTCGTCCGCGGGTCCGGCATGTCGTCACCGCCGTGGTGGTCGGGCACGAAGGCGCGGCCTGGCTGCCGCGACTGTCCGAGGCCTTGTGGGCGCTGAACCCGCGCCCGGACCGGCTGATTGCGGTCGACACCGGATCCACCGACGAGACCGCGGAGCTGCTGGCCGCGATGCCCGGTGTCGAACCGGTGGTCAGCGTCTCCGCGCGGACCGGGTTCGGCGTGGCGGTCGCGCGTGGTCTCGAGGCGCACGGTTTCGCGCCGATCCCGAGCGCGGTCGGCCCGTACGGCGACGACGGCCACATGCCCGTGGTGGAGTGGCTGTGGCTGCTGCACGACGACTGCGCGCCGGCACCGAAGGCCCTGGAGAAATTGTTGCTTCAGGCCACTATATCGCCGAATACCGGTGTCTGGGGCCCGAAACTGCGGCTCTGGCCGCGGGACCGCGAACTGCTCGAGGTCGGTGTCACCACCTCGCTCGGCGGCCGGCGCGACACCGGCATCGAGAACGGCGAACTCGACCAGGGGCAGCACGACCAGCCGCGCAACGTGCTTGCGGTCAGCTCGGCCGGCATGCTGGTACGGCGCGACGTCTGGGAGGCGCTGCGTGGCTTCGACCCGCGGCTGCCGATGTTCCGCGACGACATCGACTTCGGTTGGCGGGCCAGCCGCGCCGGATTCCAGGTCGGCGTCGCACCGGACGCGGTCGTGTACCACGCGCAGGCTGCGGCGACCGGCGAGCGGGCGCTCGCGGGCACCAGGCGGCACGCGTACCAACTCGACCGCGCGCATGCGTACTACACCGTTCTCGCGAACGCTCCCGGCAAACTGCTGCCGCTGCTGATCCTGCGCTTCCTGCTGGGCACCGTGCTGCGTTCGGTCTGGTTCCTGATCGGCAAAACGCCGTCAGGTGCCGTCGACGAGTGGACCGCGTTGCTGGGCACTTTGCTGGCCGGCGGCTGGACACAGGCCCGCAAGAACCGCCGGAGCCTCGACAGAGTTCCGTACGACGACATCAAGGGACTGTTCTCCCGGTCCGTGCACGCACTGCGGCACAACCTGGAAGAAACGACCACCACGATCTCCGAGCGGATCCGCGAAGCCTGGGCGGATGAGCCGGAAGAGCAGGTCGTCACCACCGCACGCCGTGCGAAGTCGACTGCGCGCGTCGCGGTCGACCAGCCGCGCTGGCGGCGTCAGCTGATCCGGCGGCCGTTCCTGGTCGCGTGGGTGGTGCTGGCGATCGGTGCGGTGGTCGCGGCGCGTGACCTGATCGGTGGCGGCGTACTGCGGTCCAACCTGTTGCTGCCCGCGCAGGAGAATCTCGCGGCGTTGTGGCATGTGGCAGCGTCCGGTCCGCCGGGCGTGACACCACCTGCCTGGTTGGGACAGTTCTGGGCGTTCTCAACCGTCATGTTCGGCCCGACGGGTGCGACGAACGTCTTTCTGCTCGGTGCGGTACCCCTGGCCGGTCTCGCGGCGTGGGTGTTGTTGCGCGCGTTCGTGGTCGATCGCGTTGCGCGGGCGTGGGGCGCGTCGGCGTACGGGCTGGCGGTCTTCACCAACGGTGCGATCACGCAGGGCCGGTTGGGGACGGTCGTGGCAGCGATTGTGCTGCCGCTGCTCGGTGCCGCCGTGCACACTGTCGCGCGGCGGCGGCGTGTGGTCATTCAGGGCAGCTGGCGGGCCGCGTGGTTCGCCGGCATCTGTCTGGCCGTGCTGTTCGCGTTCACTCCGGCGCTGGGCCTGCTCGCCGGTGTCAGCCTGGTTCTCTTCGCAGTACTACGGCTCGGGTGGCGGCGTCAGGGACGTCAGCTCGTGTTCTCGGTCATGCTCGGTCTGCTGCTCGTGCTGCCGTGGACGATGGAGCTCATCCGGCACCCGTCGAGGCTGGGGCAGGAGGCGGGCGGTCCGCCGACCGCTGCCATCGGCCCTGGTGACAGCCTGCCGAATCTGCTGACCGGTACGCCGATCGGTGCACCTGCCCCGTGGTGGTTCGCCGTACCGCTCATTGTGGTGGCGTTGGTGAGTTTGCTGCGGCAGTCGCGGCAGCGGTACGAGCTGCTCGGCTGGTTCGCCGCACTGGCGGGTCTGGCCGGCACGCTGGTCGCCAGCCGGCTCGGTGGTGGCAGCGGTCCGCTGATGTTCCTGATGACCGCCGGCTGGATCATCGCCGTCACTGTCGCCTGGGACTCGGTCGGCAAGTCGACCGACATCATCGTGCAGGGCTTCCTCGGGATCGTCGTGCTGACGACCGTGGTGACGGCCGGCTTCTGGCTGGTGCGCGGCGTCGACGGTCCGCTGTGGCGCGGACCCGCGCAGGACCTCCCGGCGTACCTGGTCTCCGCACAGGATCCGCCGGAGAACCAATCGATCCTGGTGATCCGCAAGGCGCCGGAAGGCCCGATGCGGTTCTCGCTGGTCAAGAACGGCGGCCCGCGGCTGGGCGCGCTCGAGGCCGCGCCCACGACGGCCCAGACCAAGCCGATCACCGACGTCCTGGCGACGCTCGGCGGTGGCGGCAGCGGCGAGGAAGGCCGGCAGTTGGCCGGGCTCGCGATCGACTACGTCTACCTGCCCGGGCCCGTGGATCCGACGCTGCAGTCGACGCTCGACTCGCTGCCCGGCCTGACCAGGGCCAGCGCGAACGACGGCGACGCGTCCTGGCTGGTGGACCGGTCCAAGGTCGAGGGCACGACCCCGATCGTCGACCAGACCCACACCCTGTGGCGAATTCTCGGCGTGATCGCGTGGATCCTCGCGCTGATCTTCTGTCTGCCCACAGTGCGCCGCACGGTCGCCGTACCGCAGGGCACCCACGCGAGGAGGGACCGGTGAGCCGGTTGCTGTCCGACCCGCGTCTTCGGGTCGGTGCCGTGGTCGCCGCGATGGCCGTCCTGGCCGGGCTCGGCGTCGTCACGCATCCGAAGCAGGCGGACACCCGCGTCGAGGCGGCGGTCACCGAGCCGGCCAAGGCGGTGGTGAACCGGACGGCGCTGGCCTGCCCGGTGCCGGCGCCCGGCGGCACGCTGGCGTCCCTGGTCAGCGGTGTGTCGCCGACGCTGCCGGAAGGTACGCCGATCGCGCCGGGGAACGCCGAGCCGCTGTCGATCGCTCCGCTGCCGGCCACGTCCGCGCCGGTCGGCTCGCTGCTGAAACGCGGGACGATCGGCTCGAGCCCGGTGGTGAAGAAGCCGGAGACGCTGTCGATCCAGGGCGCCGGTCCGCTCGCGGCCGGGACGGTCGGCACGAGTACGACGACCGCGCCGGAGGGCGTGAACCGCGGCATGGCCAGCGTCCCGTGCCAGCTGCCCGGGTCCGACTTCTGGTTCGTCGGGGCGTCCGGTGGCAGCGAACGGCGCGACGTGCTGGTGCTGACCAACCTGGACACCATCAACGCCGAAGTGAACGTCAGCGTGTACGCGCGGACCGGCGCCCAGGACCTGCCCGCGGCCCGCGGCATCGTGGTCCCGGCGCGTGGCACGTACGAGCTGTTCCTGCGGCAGGTCGCTCCGAACCTGCGGGACATCGCACTGCACGTCGAATCGACCGGTGGTCGGGTCGCGGCTGCGGTCCGCTCCAACGCCTCGAACGGCAGTGAGCCTGGCGGTGTGGACTGGCTCAACGCCTCGGCACCGCCGGCCACCAAGGTGTTCGTGCCCGCTGTCGCCGGCGGTGCCGGTCTGCGGATCCTCTCGGTGGCGAACCCGACCGACCTGCAGGCGACCGCGAGCCTGACGGTGAACGGGCCGAACGGGCCGTTCAAGCCGGCCGGTCTGGAGACCGTGCAGATCGCGGCGGGCTCGGTGAAGACCTTCGTCCTCGACCCGGTGCTGCATGGTGACCCGAGCGGGATCACGGTGTCCTCGGACCAGCCGGTGACCGCGTCGATGCGGATGACCGACAAGAGTCGCACCGAGTTCGCGTCGATCGGATCCGGTACGGCGCTGACCGGACCGGCGTACCTGGTCATTCCCGCGCACAAGCAGCCGGCCGTGCTGCAGATCACGGCGCCGGGCAAGAACGGCAGCGTGAAGTTCGAGCTCCACGACGCGGCGGGCCGGGTACTGACCACGCGGGCGCTCGACGTGGTCGGCGGTTCGACCTCCCAGATTGCGTTCCCGGCGCAGCCGCGGCCGACGTACCTGATGGTTCAGCAAACACGTGGAAGCGTGATCGCAGGCGTCACGCTGATGCCGGCGGCGAAGCCGGACGAGGACGACGTACCCGAGGTGGCGGCGTGGCCGCTGAACACGTCGCTGGTGTTCCGCGCTCAGCTGGGTGCTCAGCCCGACGTCAGCGCCGCCCTGCGGTAGCGAGGTCGGGCCGGGCGCTCAGCCGTCGTTGGTGTTGGCGCTCGGGTCCTGCAGCATCCGCAGGTGACCGCGGCGAGCCACCTCGACCGGCGCGCCCGGCGTACCGGCCTGCGGCTCGCGGCGGGGCAGCGGGCGTGCTGCCTCACGGACCGCGTTGGCCAGCGCTTCCAGGTCGTCCGAGGACGGTCCGGCGGCCGCGGGGTCCGGCGCGAGGCGGATGACCTCCCAGCCGTTCGGTGCGGTCAGGCGGTCGGCGTGGTCCGCGCACAGGTCGTAGCAGTGCGGTTCGGCGTACGTCGCCAGCGGACCGAGCACGCAGGTGGAGTCGGCGTACACGTAGGTGAGCGTCGAAACGGCCGACTTCTGACACCCGGCGCGCGAACAGATCCTGGCGATGCTCACGGACAGACGTTACCCCCACTAGGCTGAGCGTGTGACCGAGGCTCGCCGTCATCGCAGGCACATCGACCGCCACGGGCGCGGCATGCTCGGCCCGATCAGCCGGCCCAGCCCGTTCGCGCCGCGCGGATTGCCGCTGCAACGCTCCACCGCCGCGAAGTTCGACGAGGTGGTCGCGGTCGAGGTGACGCGGCTGGAGAAGCGGCTGCCGCAGGTGATCGCGCGGGTCGAGTTCGCGATCGAGGACGTCCCGAACCTCGACCTGGACGCCACCGACGTCCCGCTCACACACGCCACCGGCGGGACGTCGCACGAGCCGTACCGGATCGTGGTGTTCCGGCGGCCGATCGAGCTCCGTGCCGAGCGCTCCGGCGCCGGCCTGGCTTGGCTGGTCCGCTCCGCGCTGGTGCTCGAGCTGGCCGACGTCCTGGCGCTGTCCCCGGAGCAGATCGACCCCGATTTCGACACCGACGACGACTGAGCCTGAGCCGGCGCCCGCCACGGCGTCCGTGCGGACACGCACCGTCCCCCTCGACCTGCGCATGTTCGAAACTGTTCCGTAGTGTGGAAGCCAGTTTGTGACCTTCGTTGTCATCGCGAGAGGATCGTGCGTGTGAACGATCAAAAACTGCGGGTCGGAGTCGTAGGACTCGGCTTCGCCGGCCGGACGGCGCTCGAGGCGTTCTCCGAGCTCCCGGACGTCGAGGTGGTCGCGTTGGCGGGCCTCGAGAAGGACGCCCTGACCAGCCTGGGCGAGAAGCACGGTGTGCCCCACCTGTACGAGCGGTGGGAGGATCTGCTGGAGACCCCGGGTCTGGAAGCGGTCAGCATCGGTACGCCGACGCAGCTGCACGCCCCGATCGCGCTGAAGGCGCTCGGGAAGGGCCTGCACGTGCTGTCGGAGAAGCCGCTGGCCCGGACGGTCGCCGAGGGCACCGCGATGGTCGAGGCCTCGAAGCAGGCCGGCCGGGTGCTCAAGGTGGTCTTCAACCACCGCGAGCGCGGTGACGTGGCGGCCCTGAAGCACCAGATCGACGAGGGCCAGCTGGGCCGGATCTACTACGCCAAGGCGCACTGGATGCGCCGCAACGGCATCCCCGGGATGGGTGGCTGGTTCACCAACCGGGAACTGTCCGGCGGCGGTCCGCTGATCGACCTCGGCGTCCACATTCTCGACATGGCGCTGCACCTGATGGGCGAGCCGCAGATCAGCACGGTGTCCGCGGACACCTTCGCCGAACTCGGCCCGCGCGGCAAGGGCAGCCGGGACCCGAACGCGAACACGCTCGGCTCCGCGTTCGAGGTCGAGGACCTGGCCACCGCGTACCTGCGGCTCAAGGGCGGCGGCGCGCTGCAGCTGGAGACCAGCTGGGCGACGTTCCGCGCTCCGGGCGACAACTTCGGCATCGAGCTGTTCGGTACCGAGGGCGGCGCCAAGATCGAGGTCCAGAACTACACCAACGAGGACACGCTGCGGATCTTCACCGACGTCGGCGGCGTACCGGCCGAGGTCAAGCCGGCCACCGGCGCCGGGCTCGGCCACCGCGCGGTGGTCCGGGAGTTCGTCCGGATCGTGCGCAGCGGTGAATGGGAAGGCCAGAACGGGTCCGAGGCGCTGCTGCGGACCGAGATCATCGACGCCTGCTACGCCTCGGCGAAGGCGGGACGAGAGGTTGTGCTGCATGACTGATCCGATCCGCGTCACCGTCTGGGGCGAGAACGTCCACGAGAGCCGGGACGAGACCGTCCGCAAGCTCTACCCCGACACCATGCACGAGACGATCGCGGCGGCGCTGCGCGAGAAGCTCGGCCAGGAGGTCGTCGTCCGGACGGCGTGGCTGCAGCAGGACGAGCACGGTCTGACCGAGGAGGTGCTCGCGGACACCGACGTACTCACCTGGTGGGGGCACGCCGCGCACGGCGACGTCGACGACGCGATCGTCGATCGGGTGCACAAGCACGTGCTGTCCGGGATGGGCCTGATCGCGCTGCACTCGGCGCACTTCAGCAAGATCTTCATCAAGCTGATGGGCACCACCTGCTCGCTCGACTGGCGCGCCGAGAACGACCGTGAGCTGATCTGGACGGTCGCCGCCGGCCACCCGATCGCGCAGGGCATCCCGCACCCGCTGGTGATCGAGCGCGAGGAGATGTACGGCGAGCTGTTCGACATCCCGCAGCCGGACGAGCTGGTGTTCGTCAGCTCGTTCTCCGGCGGCGAGGTGTTCCGCTCCGGCTGTTGCTACCGCCGCGGCCAGGGCCGGGTCTTCTACTTCCGTCCCGGCGACCAGGAGTTCCCGACGTACCACCAGCCCGAGGTGCAGCAGGTCATCGCCAACGCCGCGAAGTGGGCCGCCCCGACCAGCCCGCGCCAGCTGCCCGAGGTACACCACCGCAAGGACACCGGCTGGTTCGAGTAACTGCCGCCCGCAGAACCCTCCCGGGAGCGAACGGCGCTGTGGCGCCGAAACTCTCCCAGGAGGGTTCTTGCTGGTAGGCGGGTGAAAAGATGACATGCAATCGGCTCGCGCGCCAGCGGGCTCGGCGTGGTGAGTCTGGTTGAGGGAGACCTCCTCAGCTCAGACGCATCATCATCGGTTGTATCTATCCGTTTGCGTTGCGGGCGCGGTTTCGTGGTGCCCGTTGGGAGCTTGAGGAGGTCCCGATGCCCATCGTAGGAGGGTTGGACATCCACCGGAAGCAGATCACGTTCGACTATCTCGACGTCGACACCGGTGAGGTGCGGTGCGGGCAGATCGCGCCGGCCGACCGGGCACATCTGGCCGGCTGGCTGGCGGAGCGCTTCACCGGCGAGCGGGGTGATGTCGAGTTCGCGGTGGAGGGATGTACCGGGTGGCGGTATGTGGCCGAGGAACTCATCCGCGCCGGGGTGGTGGCGCATCTGGCCGAGCCGGCCGACACTGCCGCGTTGCGGGGCCGGAAACGGCACGCGAAGACCGATCGGACCGATGCGCGGCATCTGCGGCAGGTGCTCACCGACGGCCGGCTGCCGGAGTGCTGGATCCCGCCAGGTCACGTCCTGGAGTGCCGGGCGCTGCTGGAGCTGTATCGCGCGCTGCGAGCCGAGCACACCGCCTGGGTGCAGCGGATCCACGCGGTGTTGTTCCACCAAGGTGTCGCCCTGCCGGGCGACCTGCGCACCGAGCAGGGCCGGGCCGTGCTGCGCACGGTCGCGCAGACGCAGCTGTCCCCGGCTGGGCAGGTCCAGATCGTCACCGCCTTGGACATGCTCGCTGCACTCGATGAACACCTCGACGCGATGCGCCGCCGGCTGCTGCACGCCGCCCGGCACCTGACCGGAGCCAAGGTGCTCACCGAACGGCTGTATGGGGTCGGGCCGATCACCGCGCTAGCACTGACCTGCTGGCTGGCCGGGACTGTGGGCGGGGCCGGCCGGTTCTCCTCGGCCCGCAAAGCGGTCCGGTTCACCGGCCTGGATATCACCGTCTACTCCTCCGACGGCAAACACACACCCGGGCACCTGTCCCGGCAGGGCCCCGCGGTACTGCGCTGGTGTGTCTATGAGGCCGGCAAAGTTCACGCCCGTCGCACCGCTACCGACCACGCCTACTACGCGCGGGTGAAGGACCGCAGCGACGGCAAACGCGCCGCTATCTCTGAAGCCCGCAAGATCGTCCGGCAGGCCTGCCACATCCTCACCGAACTCGGCGACGACGCGCTCACCACCACCTGAGCCGCGGGGTGAACCCCGCCGTGACAGGCGGACACGGGACCCAAGCGAACAGCAGCACCATCAACACCGATGTGGGAACCACCGCGGCCAGCTCCCGCCAGGAGACTGTCAGTCCCCACCCTGCCGCGCAGGGACAAACCCGGACGGCCTGAAAAGACTGAGCGGCCGCACCCCTTCCCGCCGAGCGGGGAGACACCCAATCCATCATCATGTCGCCGGGCCACCAAGCCCGCGGACCTAGGTAAGTCTGGCTGCCTCATCGCTCAGTCCCCAACCACCCCAACATCCCAACGCCCGGCTCGCCGGGCCGGAAACGAAAGGACACCGCTCCACCCGACACCCACGCTCGAGCAACTGCCCGAACGCCCACATGATCCACTCCCGGGCCGACGCCTCAAGGGCGCCTCCGGCGCCGCGGGACGCGGGCGCTACGCGCCCCTTGACCCCTCCACCCGCTCGCGGAACCAGCAGCTATCCGGGCAGCCCTCGCAACACCGAAGCAATGCAGGTAAGTCTCCTAGCCTCGGGATTCACCTTGCACAGGTTGTGGTGGGTGTGGACCGGCTATTGCTTGTGCACGGTCCCGGGCGGGTGTGCATGGTCCCGGGCGGGTGTCCACGGTCCCAGGTCGGGCTGCACGGTCCCAGGTTGGGGTGCACGGTCCCAGGTTGGGGTGCACGGTCACGGGTGGGTGTTCGCGGCCCCAGGTCGGGGCTCAAGGGGCCTCGGCGGCCGGCGGTCACACAGGTCCACCGCCCAGGTCACCCCGAACCGCCTACCGTGCCTCCCCTCACCCCTCTCACCCCCCCGTGACCCCAGCTGCCTGCCTCACGAACTGGAGGGTTGCCCACTCGAAATTTGGATGGGCAACCCTCCACTTGAAGGGATGCCCCCTCAAGTGGAGGGTTTGCGCCGTCCGCCGTCCGCCGTCCGCCGTCCGCCGTCTGCCGCCAGCTGCCAGGTCTCGCGCTGCGGGCGTCAGGCGTCGGGTATCCCGCGTCCGAGACTCGTGCGTCAGGGACTCGTGCGTCAGGGGCTCGTGCGTCAGGCCGTGGCTGTTGCGGGGGTGGGGGTGCGGTGGGTGCGGCGGCCGGTGGCGAGGATGTGTGCGACCTCGCCGGGGAGCAGGTCGGTGCCGGGCACGGGCTCCAGTTCGGAGACGTCCAGCCAGCGCACGACGGTGGCACCGCCGTGGCCGTGGACCGCGAGGATGGAGTCCAGGTCCGGCCAGACGGCCGTGGAGGGGTTCGCGCCGTGCCAGCGCAGTGCCACCGAGCCGTCGGTGAACACACAGCCTTCGGCGACGACGCCGGTCCCGGAGACCCCGCTGATGTCGGTGTAACGGACGAGTTCGAACGTCTGCGGTTTCACCGGCGACACCCCGGGTGATGAGGTGAGAGAGTTGCCATGATCCTTTCCCCGTCGTGGCGTGGTTGTGTTCTCGCCACAAACCGGGGACATGTACCGATTGTCAGCGGGGAAGGACGGTCTGTAGCGACTCATCTTCTCCCCACAAGCTAGGGCCCTGACCCTGGTTCTTGGACACGCTGAATCCAGCCATGTGCTGGGGAAGCGAGATGATCAGGACCATGGCCCGCAAGAACTACTCCGAGG
>NZ_JBEZFT010000060.1:0-43340 GCF_040649595.1 Kribbella sp. NPDC048915
TGTCGGAGATGACCAGTCTTGGAGGACCGGACATCCCTACAAGGGCTGCACCCATCTCACCAGCCGCAACGCCGCAACTTGCGCCACAAACACAACCCCTAACCGAACGGCGTTGGGGTTAATCGTTCGTCTTGGGGGTTCTCTGTTGGCACACGAGCAGAGAACCCCCAACACGAACGGATATCCCCCGGCGTTGGGCGCCTCGCGGGCCGGCCCGCCCACACCTCAACCGCCGGCCGAATCGCGTGCCAGGTCCCAGCCCCACCCACACATCGGTCACCGGAGGCGCTTATCCGCTGAGCTGGTCGACGACTTGTCCGCTGAGCTGGTCGACGACTTGTCCGCTGAGCTGGTCGACGACTTGTCCGCTGAGCTGGTCGACGATTTATCCGCTGAGTTGGTCGACGACGGCCCCGGCGACGGCTGCGTCGGCGGCACCGATCCCGGTCAGGTCGGCGATTGATCGGCGCTCGCGGTCGGCCCCGTCCCGGAGTACGGCGCCGACTGCGACGTCGATGTCCGGCGCGACCACCCCGGCCCGTACCGCGTTTCCGAAGTCGCCGTGGTCGAGGCATTGCTCGTGGTCGTCGGTCGCCACCAGCGCACCGTCGAACACTTCGATCGGCAGCTCACACTTTCCAGGCATGTCGGTGCCGATGCCCGTGATGTGCACCGCGTCCTGGAAAAGCTCGAAGGGCAACGGTTCCCGGGCTGACGTCGTGGTGATGACACAGGCCGCACCCCAGCGACCCGAGCCCGCAACAGCCTTGATCCCGGCCGCGGCGAACTGTGCACAGAGCGTGTCCACAGCGTCGGATCGGCGTCCCCAGACCTGGACCCGGCTGACGGCGCGCAGTTCGCGCAACCACAGGACCTGCAGCAACGCCTGTTCGCCAGTTCCCACAACGGCGATCTCGTCGACGTCGAGCGGAGTCATCGCGTCGGTGACCAGCGCCCCGGCGGCCGCCGTACGCCAGGCCGTCAGCATCCCCTCGTCGGCGAGCAGGGCGACCGGACCGCCGGCCGCGGCGTCGAGCACCAGCATCAGCCCGTTGTTGCCCGCGTCGAACGTGCCGGCGGTCTTCACCGCGAAGTACGGCGAACCGGCCAGGTAACCGGCCTTCACATGGCAGTCGCCCCGTGGGAAGTCCAGCACCATCGGCGGTGGCACCACGGTCCGGCCCTCGGCGTGCGCGATCAGCGCCGCGCGGACCGCCGGGAAGATCAGCGCGGGCGTCGCGACCGGGCGGATCTCGTCGAGGCCGACGACCTTCATCGCCGCTTCTCCAGCCAGTCGGACCACACCGCCAGCGCCGCCTCCGGACCGCTCCGGCCGATGCCGACGCGGAAACGGTCGGTGGGCGTCGCCGTCAGTTCGGAGGCGTAGATGCTGGCGGGCAGCAACAACACGCCTGCCTGCTCGACGAGTTCGGTGCACATCGCCTCGACGCCGTCCGGCCCGAGGTACCGCGGGAAGCAGACGCATCCGCCGTCCGGCGCGGTGAACTCGAACAGGTCCGGGTACCGCGCGAAGAACTCCGCGAACACCGGGAGGTTGGCCGCGACGATGCCGCGGTTGCGCGCAAGCAGCCGGTCCCTGGCCCGCAGGGCGATCAGCGCCAGCACCTCGCTCGGCCCCGAATTGCAGATTGTCGTGTAGTGCTTCGCGCGTTCGAGCCGATCCAGAACGGTCCGGTCGCGGCACGCGATCCAGCCGATCCGCAGGCCGGGCAGCCCGTACGCCTTGGACATCACGTTCACCGAGATCGCGGTCGCCGAGAGGTCCGTTGCCTGCGGCATGGGATCCGCTTCGAGACCGCGGTACACCTCGTCGGAGAACAGGATGATCCCGCGTTCGTCGCACAGCCGCGCGAGCCGCGCCCAGGCCGGTGGCGCAGGGAGCGCACCGGTGGGATTGTTCGGGAAGTTGACCGACACGATCCGGGTGTTCGGACGCAGCGCGGCGTCGATCGCGTCGACGTCGAGCGCCCAACCGTCCTCGGGCCGCAGCGCGATGCCGGTCACCTCGCACACCGACAACGGGATCGTCTCCGCGGCCTGGTAGTTCGGCGTCAGCACGACGGCGTGGTCGTCCGGCTCGAGCAGCGTGCGCATCGCCAGATAGATCGCCTCTTCGGCGCCCGCGAAGCACAGGATGTCGTCAGCCTCCGCCTCGTCGTACGTCGACGCGATCGCCTCCCGCAGCGCCGGCAGACCTCGCGTCTCGGTGTAGCCGAGCGCCAGCGACTCCCACCGCTCGCGGCCGTCGTCGTCGGCGAGCGCGAGCAGCTCGGACATCGGAATCGTCTGCGCGTCCGACGCCGTCAGGTGGTAGCGGGCGCTGAACTCCCACCGCGAGAAGTACGTCTCCAGGCGGAAATCACGAAGGGTCGGCATCGGCATCCTTTCGAAGATCCCCGAGTAATTGGTAGAGCGCCGAGCGGGAGATCCGCAGCGCCCGCGCGACGGCCGGCACCGACCGGCGCGCGCTCAGGACGCCGGCCGCGTCCAGCCGGCCGAGCACCGCGAGCCGGTCCGCCCTGGTCAACCGGTCCACCGTCACTCCGCGTTCGCGGACGTAGCCGGCGACGACCTCGTTCAGCGTTTCGGTCCAGTCGTGCTCGAACAGCGCCCGCGGCTGCGCGGTCACCGGCGCCGCGAACGCCGCCAGCAGCCGGCTCGCCTCGTCGAACGCGGTCCGGTCGACGTTCACGCAGAACACGTACGCCGGTTGCCCGTCCTCGTCGCGGACGACCGCGCTGACGCTGGACAGTCGGCGCCCGTCGGCGAGTGTCTTCGGGTACGGCCCGTACACGTCAGGGCCGGACTCGGACAGCTCGTCCAGCTCACCGAGCAGCGAGGGATCACCTGGCGCGCGACCGGACAGCGGGTTCCAGATCGCGACGACCTGGTCGGTGGCCGGGTCGTGCAGCACGACCTCGGCATGCGGCGACAGCAGCCGTGCCAGGGCAGCACCGATCGGCGCCAGATGCTCAGCCTTCACACCTGGACAGTACGTCCATTATGGACAATCTGTCTAGACAGTCACCGGTGCGGGCTTGGCGTCCGCCCGCTGGGCGCGCTTGAGGCCGAACAGCAGCAGACCGATCGAGATCGTGCCGACGATCGCGTAGGTGATGACGCCGCCGAGCCCGTCCCAGGTGGAGTGCAGGGCGACGGCAACCGCGTACATGCCGAGGAAACCCGCGAAGTGCTTGCCGGTCGGCTCGGTCACGAACCGCCACAGACCCCAGCAGGTCAGCCCGGTCCAGGCCGCGTGCCCAGCCGGCGAGAGCAGGCCGCGGATGAACAGCGTCTGCTCGGCGGCACCGACGTTGCCGTCGGACTGCAGCAACGCGACGAATGCGTAGCCCATCGTCTCCAGCACCGCGAACCCGGTGCCGACCGCGACGCCGATGACGATCCCGCGCCCGATCGACGTCCGGTACCGATGCCCGAAGAAGATCACCAGGATCGCCGGGACGACCAGTTTCGCCGCCTCCTCGATCAGCCCCACGCCGACCATCGGCAGCGTCCCGAGCCGGCGCATCGCGTCGTACTCGAGCAGCCCCGCGACCACCACGCCGATGACCCCGCCGAACAGCAGGCAGATCCCCAGGGTCACCCCGTCGATCAGCCACCGCCCGGAGCGCCCAGCGGCGAACGTCACGAAGGTCAGCGGGACGACGAGCGCCCCGAGCAGGATCATCGTCGGGAACAGGTTCGGGTTCTTGGTGTCGGTCAGCACGGCCAGCACCGCGAGGTACAGCCCCGCGCCGACCAGGAACGTCACGATCCACGCCCACCGGCGGACGAAACGCTGTGCATTCATACGGCCTCCCGGGGTGACTGCGGAGTGAACCGGCCGGAGCGAGGCAGGAAGACCCGGAACGACAGCCCCCCATCACCTCGCCGAGCCCGGCGGCGAGGGCACCAGTATGGCGTCCCGGATGGCGTCCTTGCGCCATGTCGCAGGGACGGCAGCGCTGGACAGGGCGGAACGGTGTGACGGGATTGCAAACTCTGACCCAAGAAGAGGTGTGCCTGCCCTAAACCTCTCGAAGGAGATTCTGCCTATGTCCTCCCCCCGACGCATCGCCGCGCTCACCACCGCGGCGGTGCTTGCTCTCGGTGCGGCGACGGTGATCCCGTCCGCCGCCGCCCCACCCAAGGACGCGTCCGCCGGCCCGACCGCCGGCAAGCGATCCGCGGTCACACTGATCACCGGCGACGTGGTCGAGGTGACCGACGCCGGCGGCGGCAAGAAGGCCGCCATGGTCCGCCCGGCCGAAGGCCGCGAGCGCGTCACCTTCCACACGGTCGAGGCCGACGGCGGCCTCCGTGTGCTGCCGAGCGACGTCGTACCGTTCGTGTCCTCCGGCGTCCTGGACGTCGACCTGTTCGACGTCGACGAGCTGATCGCCGACGGGTACGGCGAGGCCGGCAGCCTGCCGCTCATCGTCAAGGACACGCCCGGCGCCCGCACCGCGCAGAACCTGGCCGGTACGACGACGACGCGCGAGCTCCCGTCGATCGGCGCCCGCGCGGTCGCGGCCGCCGAGGAACAACTGCCTGACCTGTGGAAATCTCTGCGCGGGTCACCGAATCAGCGCAGCCTGAACTCAGGCATCACGAAGATCTGGCTGGACGGCAAGGTCCGCCCGGTGCTCGACAAGAGCGTCCCGCAGATCGGCGCGCCGGACGCGTGGCAGGCCGGGTACGAGGGCTCCGGCATTCAGGTCGCCGTCCTGGACACCGGCATCGACGCGACCCACCCCGATGTGAGCGGCAAGATCAAGCAGAGCCAGGACTTCTCCGGCAGCCCGTCCGGTACCGAGGACCACTTCGGTCACGGGACGCACGTCGCCGCGACCATCGCCGGGACCGGCGCCGGCGCGGCCGGTGCACGGAAGGGTGTCGCGCCCAAGGCCGACCTGCTGGTCGGCAAGGTGCTCGGCGACGACGGCTTGGGCTACGAATCGTGGATCATCGCCGGCATGGAGTGGGCAGCGGCAGAGGGGGCCAAGGTCGTCAACATGAGCCTCGGCGGCGGCCCGACCGACGGCACCGACCCGCTCAGCGAGGCGGTCAACGACATCACCGCCCGGACCGGCACCCTGTTCGTTGTGTCCGCCGGCAACGACGGCGCGGACCACAGTGTCGGTACGCCGGGTTCGGCCGCCGCCGCGCTGACCGTCGGCGCGGTGGACCGCCAGGACAAGCTCGCCGACTTCTCCAGCCGCGGTCCGCGGCGCGGCGACAACGGCCTCAAACCGGAGATCACCGCCCCGGGCGTCGAGATCATCGCGGCCCGTGCAACTGGGACGGCCATGGGCAACCCGGTCGACAGCCTGTACACCGCCGCTTCGGGTACGTCGATGGCGGCGCCACACGTCGCCGGTGCGGCGGCGCTGCTCGCGCAGCAGCACCCGGACTGGAAGGCCGACCAGCTGAAGAACGCCCTGGTCAGCACCGCGAAGACGCAGCCGGACCAGACCGTGTACGCACAGGGCGCCGGGCGCGTCGACGTGGCCCGCGCGGTGGCGCAGAAGGTGACCGCGACCGGCGTCGCGGATTTCGGCACCGAGACCGCCGAGGCGGGTGCCCGGACCATCACCTACCGCAACGACTCCGACAGCGCGATCACGCTGAACCTGTCGAAGCAGATCGTCAACCTCGACGACAAGCAGCCGGTCACCGACGGACTGAGCGTCCCGGCGACCGTCACGGTCCCCGCGCGCGGCACCACCGACGTGGCGCTGACGCTCGACCCGGCCAAGCTCCGCCGCGGTCAGTACAGCGGCTGGATCGTTGCCACCGGCCCCGACGGCATCGTCACCAGCACGGCGGTCGGCGCACTCCGCTCCGGACCGACCCACAAGGTCACACTGCGCGCGGTCGACCTCGACGGCCAGCCCACCGGCGTCCCGGTGGTCTCGCTGTTCGGCGACAACTCGCGGTCCGACGTCCTGTGGTGGATCCCGGACGGTGGGTCCCGGACCGTCGAGGTTGAGGAGGGCAACTACCTGCTGCACTCACTGGTCGAGCACCTGGACCCCCAGTATGAGCAGTTCAGTCTGTTCACCGACCCGAACATCATGATCACTCAGGACACCGAGATCGTCATTGACGCTCGTAAGGCGGTCCCGATCACGATCCAGACCCCGAAGCCGTCGGAGCCGCAGGCGATCCTCAGCTACTACGTGCATCGTGAGTACACCAACGGCCGGAAGATCAGCCATGGGGTCATGCACTTCAGCACGGTCAAGCAGATCAACGTGACGCCGACCAAGCCGGTCAAGCACGGCAGCTTCGAGTTCTCGTCGCGCTGGCAACTGCTCGCGCCGATGGTGCAGGCGGCGGTCCCCGGGGTTCCCGGACCGTTCGACATCTACCTGCTGCACCAGTCGCCGGCTTACGAAGGTAAGAAGAAGTTCCCGCTGGTCGCACCTGGCTCGTCGTGGAAGGGCGTGAAGGGCGCGCTGGCCGTGGTCGACTCCAGCGAGGACGGCTGGGGCGCCGGCGATGAGCGGGCGCAGATCGCAGCGGCCGCGAAGGCCGGCGCCGCCGCGATCATCTTGATCCGGCCCGCCGATTCGCCGGTGTGGACGCCCTGGAGTCCGCAAGGTGACCGGGAACCGATCCCGGCGATGGTCACGACGTACAAGGACGGCCAGAAGCTGCTCGCGGCAGCCCGCAAACCGAATCCGAAGATCGATCTGACCCTGACCACGTCCAGCCCCTACCTGTACGACGTCCAGCAGGTCTCCACCGGGGCGATCCCGGCCAAGATCGTCTACAAGGTGACGCCGGCGAACAGCGCCCGGATCGTCACGCGGTACGCCGACAACGGCGGATTCAACTGGGCCAAGGAGCAGCGCTTCGGGTGGCGTCCGTGGCAGGAGTACTCGTGGAACGACGCCCAGCGATTCGTCGAGACCCCGAAGGTCCGCGAGGAGTGGGTGACGTCCGGAGACTCGCTCTGGCAGCACCGGGTGCACCACCTGTACACGTGGGACTCCATGGGTGCGCTGGTGGGGGGCATGACGTCGCTCCCGCGCAGCTACCGGCCCGGACTGTCCGAGGAGACCTGGTTCGGTCCCGTCGTACGGCCCGCGGCGGCACCGGGCCTGCAGTCGACGCGGACCGGTGACCGGCTGTCGTTCCGGATCCCGGAGCACGTGGACGCGGCCGGGCACTACACGGTCGGCGACACCACTTCGTCGTCGGCGACCCTGTCGCGCAACGGTAAGGTCATCGCCGAACTGCCGGACGCGTGGGAGGACGTCGTCACGTCCAGCGCGGACGCGGCGTACAAACTCGACCTGTCGACCGAGCGGATCGACGAAGAGGGCGAGTGGGCCTGGGGTACGAAGACAGACACCTCCTGGGAGTTCCGCTCCGCCAAGAAGGGTGACGACGTCACGGCGCCGCTGCCGCTGCAGCAGGTCAGCTACAAGGTCCCTGTCGATCTGACCGGCCGGGTACCGACCCGGACGCACGCTGTCGGCTTCGAGTCACCCGGCGCGACCGGGCTGAAGGCGTGGGCTTCGTTCGACGAGGGCAAGACCTGGCAGCGGCTCGTAGTGGTCGGTGCCCGCGGCAACTACGTCGCCGTGGTCCCGAACGCCCGCAACACCGTGTCCCTCAAGGTGGAGGCCACCGGACCGAAGGGCGCCAAGGTCACCCAGACGGTGATCCGCGCGTACGGCGTCCGCTGATCCCCGGCCTCGCGGGTTGACGCACCGCCGACGGGTTGCCGCCACAACCCGTCGGCGGTGCGTTGTCACCAGCCCCAGATCAGGCCGCAGATCGGGCCCAGATCGAGCCTCAGATCCAGCTGCGCTTGGCGGACTGGTAGGCGAGGCCGGTGCGGGTGTCCACACCGGCCAGGGCCATCAGGCGGTCCAGACGGCGCTGCACCGTACGGCGGCTGATGCCCAACTGGGTGGCGATCGACTTGTCCGGTACGCCGCCCACGAGCAGCGAGAGCAACAGCCGCTCCGAGTCGTCCGGCCCTTCGGACTCGTCGACCTTCTCATCCGGCTGCAGCCGCAGCGGCGTCGCCAGCTCCCAGTAGCTCTCGAACAGCGCGAGCAGCGCGTCGAGCAGCTGACCGCGCTTGATGATCGCGGCGGACGGCTCGCCGATGCTCTGCTCCTCGTCCCGGACAAGCGGGCAGATCGCCGTGGACCGGTCGACGATCGCGAGCCGCACCGGCAGCGCCGGCATCACGCGCGCCTCTTCACCCCAGCTGACGCCTTCGGCGATCGAGTCGAGTTCGCCGGGCGTCTCGATCAGTGCGCGCTCGTAGATCGCTCGGTAGCGGACGCCGCGGGAGAGTGCGCCGTACTCCTCGGTGTTGTCGGCGCCCTGCATCGCGAGCGGGTTCGCGCGACAGAACCAGAGGATCTCCTCGCGGGCCGCGTTCTGCAGGTCGCGCAGGCGCTCGCGCAGCGTGGTGGCGCCGACGATCACCTCGACCAGGTGATGCGCGTCCCGGCGGCTCACGCTGGCACGGAACTCCTCGCTCAGCGCAGCCACCGTCTTGCGGGCCGCCTCGAGCGATTCCTGGCGGCGCAGCAGCGTCGTACCGAGCGCCACGTCGGGCGGTACCGGCCGGAACACCGGGTCGTCGGCCGCCTGCATGGTCACCAGCCCCTTGGCCTGCAACCGCTGCAGCACCTCGTCGGCCTCCTGCTTCGGCAGCCTGGCGACCTCGGCCAGTTCGGCCGCTTTGGCCGCGGACAAGCCGACGAGCAGGCGATAGGCCTGCTCCTCCCGTTCGTCCAGCAGCGCTCCGTCCGGCATCCGCCCACCTCCCGGGACCACCTAAGCAGGCATTTCAACGTGGAAGCGAGTGTTTTCCGTTTGACACCGATTAGCCATGTCACACATGTGCCATCACGGCCGCGGCGGCGGACCGTCCCTTCCCGGTCAGCAGCCAGCGGAACTCGCCAGCCGCCCAGCGCCACCGCCCTGGAGAAGAGACCCACGATGAGCTTGACCGACTACGCCGGCATCGCCGGTCTGATCGCCGCCGCAGCCGTCGCGATCTGGATGATCCGTAACCACCGCCACAGCCAGCGGACCAGTACTCAGACCGAGCAGCAGACCAGAACCGTGGCCAAGCACCGCGGAACGCCTACGCTGCGGCTGCCTCGGCCGGAACATCCGGGACACGCTGCTTCGCGCGGAGGTAGGTGATCCCGCCGTAGGCGTACATCGCCAAGCCGAGCGCGGCCATCAGCGCGATCACGACCCACCGCGACACACCTTCCTGGTGGAGCGCCAGGAACCACACCTTGGTGTCCGCGTTGCCGGTCAGGATGAAGATCGCCGGTACGACGGCCTGCGGGAACAGCGGGATCGCCCCGAACCCGAGACAGAAGCCGGCCAGCGCACGGCGCCACTTCGGCAGCGCGTAGAACGCCTGGGCCTTCTTGGCCTGCTCCGTGACCTGGCGGCCGTGCCGGAGGAGGGTCAGCAACTCCGGACCGCGCGCGTCGAGACGCCGGGCGGCCAGTAGGCCGAAGTACCACCAGGCGAGGACGCCGGACAGGAGGCCGACCGGCACGCCCCACCAGCCGAAGTACAGGGCGACCACAAGCGCTGGTGCGCAGGTCAGCGCGACGAGCACGAGCATCACGTACACGATGCCCATCGCCTCGCCCTCGTTCTCACCGGAGTTCAGCGGGTTCCCGGAGCGCTTGTGCGCATCTGTGGTCGGTATCGCGGAGTACACCGAGCAGGCCACCACCAAACCGGCCGCGCCACCCAGGAGCGCCGGCATCACGCTCAGCACGAACGGCCACGCACTGGTGACACCGGACCACCAGGTCAAGAGCACGGTGATCAGCAGCGTCGCCGGACCGAACACCAGCAGGAACGCCGACTGCCGGGCACGGACGTCGGCCCGGCTGGAGTTGGGCGTCATCAGCGTGGTCCAGAACGACGTACCGTCCGCGCCGTACAGATTGGCGATCATCGAGCCGGCCATCACCACCGCGGCCGGACCGGCCCACGGCAGCATCGTCTTCATCCCGATCGCCAACGGCATCGCGCAGAAGAACAGTCCGTACGCGACGGCGAACACGGCGCGGTGGCCGTAGAGCAGGTCGCGCGTCCACGAGCGGATCTCCTTGCCCACGGCGGCACCAGCAGGGGTCCGGGCCGTCAGCAGGCGCCTCGGCTTCCGGCCGCTGCGGCCGGCGGTGGTCCGGCGTACCAGCAGGGCCGACCAGGCCATCAGCATCACGGCGGCGAGCACCACGAGCCCTGCCAAGGCAGCGAGCACCGTGAGCCAGTCACCGCGCCCAGCCGCCTCCACAGCCACCAGACCCCACCCGGACGGGGCTATCCGTGCGGCCTGGGCAGCGGTGCCCTGTACGTCGGTCGAAACGTACGCGACGATCAGCGCCCAGCCCTGCGCGGTGAAGGCGAGGATGAACGCGTTGACCAGCGCCGCGAGGATCGCACCGGTCCGCACCTGCAGCAGTACGCCGTACACCGCGACGGCGAGGCGGGACGCCAGGACGAAACAGAGCAACTGCAGCACCACGGCGGGTGCTGCGACGAGCACGGCGACCACGCCGCCGCCCGCAATGAACAGACTGAGCAGTGCGATCAGGCTGATGACCGGGGCGACGCCTGCCAGCGCAGCCACCAGGAGTCCGGTGGACAGCGTCCGTGGCGGCAACGGCACCATCGAGAAGTACTCGGGCTTGAGCGTCTCGTCACCGCCGCCCGCGAACAGCGGGCCGACCACCCAGCCCAGCATCCAGATCGACAGTACGACGACCAGCAAATCGTGATCGCCGCGCGCGGCCACCCACAGCGTGGCGCCGGCCAGCACCAGGCCGACAAAACCACCGGTGAGCATCCACGACCGCCGAAACTGGTCCTTCAACGCGTGCCGGAACGCGGCCAACCGCATTCGGACCAGCGTGTGCGACGTCTCGTAGGTCAGTGCGAGAGCCATGTCAGACCCTCCGCGCCTCGGGTCGACGCACCGACCAGCGACACGAACGCCTCCTCCAGGCTGCCGCCGGCCTGCACCTCGGTGACCGTGCCCGCGGCGACCACCTTGCCGTCCGACACCACCGCCACGCGGTCGCAAAGCTGCTCGACCAGCGCCATCACGTGGCTCGACATCACCACCGAACCGCCTCCGGCGATGAACCGGTGCAGGATCGTCCGGATCGTCGCGGCCGACACCGGGTCGACCGCCTCGAACGGCTCGTCCAGCACCAGCAACCGCGGCGCGTGCAGCAGGGCGATCGCCAGGCCGAGCTTCTTCCGCATACCGGTCGAGTAGCCGATTACCTGCTTGTCGTCCTCGTGATCGAGCTCCAGTACCTCCAGCAGCTCGCCGCTCCGCGCCTCAACCACGTCCTCGGGCAGTCCGCGCAGCAGGCCGAGGTACCTCAGCACCTCCCGCCCGGTCAGCCGCTCCGGCATTCCGAGGCCGTCCGGCAGCACCCCGACGAGCGCCTTGGCCCGGGTCGGCTGCTGCCACACGTCCACGCCGAAGATCCGCGCCGTACCGCTGTCCGGCCGGAGCAGCCCGACCGCCATCGACAACGACGTCGTCTTGCCGGCCCCGTTCGGCCCCAGCATGCCGAAGAACGACCCGGCCGGGACGGCCAGACTCAGCTCGTCGACGGCCCGCTGCTCTCCGAACTCCTTGGTGAGCCCCACCAGCTCCAGCGCCTGATCCATAGGCAGAACTTTCCCACTCGGCGCCGCGGCCGGTCGTCACTCCGGCGGGGGACGCCCGCGGTCACCTTCGGGACTGATCCAGGTCCGATGGTGGACCGATCCGGTCGCCGTGAGCGAAAACACCCCGGAAATGCACAAGTCCCGGTCGACTCGACCGGGACTTCGTTGTGCGCGAGGGGGGAGTTGAACCCCCACGCCCTTTCGGGCACACGGACCTGAACCGTGCGCGTCTGCCTATTCCGCCACCCGCGCGCTGCCGCCTGGAGCGATCTCCCGGCGACGAGGAGAAACAGTAGCACGGGTTGTGCCGGAGCTTCACATTGCGGGTTGGGTCGAACCTCCCGATACGATCGATCGTCGTACCCGGTGTGTCCGCCGTGCCGGTGGAGCAGTTCCGACGTACCGACCGTGGAGGAGGAGGCGTGCGACCGCTACAACGCTTCGAGCGACGCCTGGAAGGCATCGTCAGCGGTGTCTTCGCGCGCGCTTTCAAGGGGGACGTCGAGCCGATCGAGCTGGCCGCCGCCCTCAAGCGTGAGATCGACAACACCGCGCGGATCCTGTCCCGGGACCGCCGGCTGGTGCCGAACCACTTCACCATCGAGCTCGGTCCGGACGACTTCGAGCGGCTGAACGCCTACGGCCGGACCCTGAACAACGAGCTGGCCAACGAGCTGCGTGACCACGCCGACATCCAGCGCTACACCTTCTCCGGACCGATCGACATCGAGCTGGTCCGCCACGAAGAGCTGCCGACCGGTAAGTTCCGGGTGGTCAGCGCCACGGTCGGGACGCCCCAGCGACGTCCGGCCTACGAGCCCCAGCCCTACCAGCAGGAGCCCTACGTGCCGCCGAACGAGCCGGTCGTGCAGACCCCGCCGCCGTACCAGCAGCCTCCGCAGCAGCCGGCACCGCAGCAGCCGGCACCGCAGCCGGCGCCGCGGCGCGGCGGCCATCCGCAGGTGATGCTCGAGGTGAACGGCCGCCGCCGCCCGGTCAACCCGCCCGGCGTGGTGCTCGGCCGCGGCACCGACGCGGACATCCAGATCAACGACCCCGGCGTCTCCCGCCGGCATGCCGAGATCCGGCTGATGCCGGAGGGCCCGGGCGGTATCCGGGTGGTGCTGGTCGATCTCGGGTCCACCAACGGCACGCTCGTGAACGGCCGCCGGACCACCGAGGCCGAGCTCGTCGACGGCTCGACGGTCCGGATCGGCAACACGACCATGACGCTGCGTCTCGCGGACGAGCCGATGGCCCAGCCGCCGAGCAGCGGGTGGTGACGAAGAAGTCCATGTCGGAACTGACCCTGACCCTGATCAAACTGGGGTTCCTGGCCCTGTTGTGGATGTTCGTCCTGGCGGTGCTCTCCGTGATCAGGTCCGACCTGTTCGGTGCGAAGGTGGACAGCCGCGCGGCGGCCGCCGCCGTACCGCAGAGTGCCCGGACACCGAAGCCCGCGAAGCCGGCCAAGAAGCGCAAGGGCCTGCCCGGATCGGTGACGATCGCGGACGGCCCGCAGGCCGGCGTCGGTGCCTCGCTGGCCGAGGAGCCGGTGATCATCGGCCGCGGCTCGGACTGCCAGATCCGCCTCGACGACGACTACTCCTCCACCCGGCATGCCCGGTTGTTCCTGTCCGAGGGCCAGTGGTGGGTCGAGGATCTCGGCTCCACCAACGGCACCTACCTCGACGGCCAGCGGGTCACCCGCCCGGTCCCGGCCGAGATCGGCGGTTCGATCCGGATCGGCCGGACGACGCTGAACATCGCGAAGTAGGCGTGCCCCGATGACCCTGTCGC
Source organism: Kribbella sp. NPDC048915 (assembly GCF_040649595.1). Classification (NCBI taxonomy): domain Bacteria; kingdom Bacillati; phylum Actinomycetota; class Actinomycetes; order Propionibacteriales; family Kribbellaceae; genus Kribbella; species Kribbella sp. NPDC048915. Next base: position 13,522 of record NZ_JBEZFT010000060.1, read on the forward strand.
TCGACTACGCAACGCTCTCCGACGTCGGCCGCGTCCGCCGCAACAACGAGGACTCGGCGTACGCCGGTCCGCACCTGCTGCTGCTCGCGGACGGGATGGGCGGCGCGGCTGCCGGTGAGGTGGCCAGCGCGGCAGCGGTCCAGGTGATCCGCCGGCTGGACACCGGGGAGATCGCCGGCGAGGACATGATCGAGGCGCTGGCCGGTGCGGTGCACCGGGCCAACGAGCGGCTGTCCGAGCTGGTCGAGGAGGACCCCGAGCGCGAGGGCATGGGCTCGACGGTGACCGCGCTGATGTTCGACGGCGAGCGGCTCGGCCTCGCGCATCTCGGTGACTCCCGCGCCTACCGCCTGCGAGACGGCAAGCTGTACCAGCTCAGCCACGACCACACGTTCGTCCAGTCGCTGGTCGACGAAGGCCGGATCTCCCAGGAGGAGGCCTTCACCCACCCGCACCGCAACCTGATCCTGCGGGTGCTCGACGGCCGCCCGGACTCCGACCCGGACCTGGAGATCCTCGACGTCCGCGCCGGCGACCGGCTGATGCTGTGCAGCGACGGCCTGCCGGACTACGTCAGCGACGAGGTGATCGCCGCCTCGATGTCCACCGGTACGCCGGATTCGGTCGTCGTCGATCTGATCACGCACGCGCTCGAGGCGGGCTCGAACGACAACGTCACCTGCATCGTCGCGGACGTCGTCGAGACCGAGCCCGCGAGCGGCGTCCAGCCGCAACTGGTCGGTGCCGCGGCCGAACTGGCCCAGGGCAGCACGGGTCGCGGTGACGCCACTTCCACCATTCCCCGCGCCGGCGACGGCTCGGGGCACGGTGGTCACGGCGCGGCCCTCGACCCCGAGGAACTGCGGTACGCACCACGCCCGCCGCGGCGGTTCCTGTGGCTGCGGCGGACCGCCGTACTGCTCGTGGTGCTCGCGCTGCTCGGCGGTGGCGCCTGGTTCGGCTACAGCTGGACCCAGAAGCAGTATTACGTCGGCACCGACGGTGACTACGTCGCGATCTTCCGGGGTGTCGAGGCTGATCTGCCGGGGCTGTCGCTGTCGAAGGTGTACGAGCGGCAGTCGCTGCAGGTCGACAAGCTGCCGACGTACAGCCGGGAGCAGGTCGAGGGCAACATCCAGGCGGACGACCTGCCCGGTGCCCGGTCGATCGTCGCCGAGTTGCAGCACACCGCCGACGAATGCGCCGCGCAGCGCAAGCCGACCCCGAAGCCGAGTACGCCGGTCTCGAAGCCGCCGGCGTCCAAGCCGCCGTCGCCGCCGCCCGCGACCACGGCACCGGCCACCACGAAGCCCACGACGACTCCGACGACGACTCCGAGCGCGCCGGTCGATCCCGACGACTGCGACGGCGTCCGATGACCGAGCGGAGCGAGGGCATCAAGACAACGCAGCGTGCTCGTGCCTCATCGGCGCCCGGAGCGAAGCGAGGACGTCGATGAGCATCGCGTCGACGTCGGTCATCCAGATCATTCCGCGCACCCGGCGCGGGGTGGAGTTGCTGCTGCTCGTGATCGCGGTCGCGGTCTCGGTCGCCGCGTACGTGAACATCGGCGTCACGGTCCAGAACGCCGTACCGGCCAGCACCGGGTATTACGCCGCCGGGATCGGGCTGCTCGCGCTGATCGCGCACCTCGCCCTGCGGTACCGGGCGCCGTACGCCGATCCGGTGCTACTGCCCTGTGCCGTCCTGCTGAACGGTCTCGGCGTCGCGATGATCCACCGGGTCGACCTCGGGCTGGCGATCGTCGCCGAGGCGCGCGGCCGGGTCCCGAAGGCACCGGCGGCGCCGCAGCAGATCACCTGGACCGCGGTCGGCATCGTGCTGTTCCTGGTCGTGATCCTGGTGGTCCGTGACCACCGCCGGCTGCAGGCGTTCACCTACACCGCCGGTCTGGCCGGTCTGGTGCTGCTCGTGCTGCCGCTGGTCCCCGGCCTGGGTGTGAACCTGAACGGCGCCCGGATCTGGATCCGCCTGGCCGGGATGTCCTTCCAGCCCGGTGAGTTCGCGAAGATCTGTCTGGTCGTCTTCTTCGCCGGCTATCTGGTCGTGAAACGCGATGTGCTGACGCTCGCCGGGCACCGGTTCCTCGGCCTCGATCTGCCGCGGGCCCGCGACCTCGGCCCGATCGGGATCGCCTGGGCGGTCAGCCTGGGCGTGCTGGTGTTCGAGAGCGACCTCGGTTCGTCGCTGCTGTTCTTCGGGCTGTTCCTGTTCCTGCTGTACGTGTCCACCGAGCGGGCCGGCTGGCTGATCATCGGTGGTCTGCTGTTCGCCGGCGGCGCCTTCTTCGCGTACACGACCTTCGGGCACGTGCACCGCCGGGTCACCGACTGGCTGGACCCGTGGGCGATCGACGGCGGCCAGGTGAAGCTCGGCCTGATGGGCCAGGCCTGGGGCGGTGTCCTCGGCCGCGGTCTCGGCCAGGGTCACCCGGAGGCCACGCTGTACGCGCAGAGCGACATGATCATCTCCTCGTTCGCCGAAGAACTCGGGCTGACCGGCCTGATCGCGATCCTGCTGATCTACACGCTGATCATCGAGCGCGGTCTGCGTACCGCGCTGGGCTGCCGGGACATCTTCGGCAAGCTGATCGCGACCGGTCTGGCGATGTCGTTCGCGCTGCAGGTGTTCGTGATCGTCGGCGGCGTCACCGGACTGATCCCGCTGACCGGTCTGGCCACGCCGTTCATGGCCCTGGGCGGTACGTCGCTGGTCGCCAACTGGGCGATCATCGCGCTGCTGCTGCGGATCAGCGACCAGGCGCGGCGCCCGCAGACCCCGGCCGCGCCGGTGTCGGACGAAACGATCGCAATGGCGGTGCAGAAGCAGTGAACTCGGCGATCCGACGACTGGCCGTGGCGGCGATCATCCTGATGCTCGCGCTGATGGCGAACTCGACGTACCTGCAGGCCTTCCGGGCGAACGAGATCAACGGCCGCAACGACAACAACCGGGTCCGCGACTCGCAGTTCTCGGTGAACCGCGGGCCGATCCTGATCGGCAGTACGCCGGTCGCGCAGAGCAAGCCGGTCGACGACCGGTTCAAGTACCAGCGGACGTACGCGAACGGCCCGGTGTACGCGCCGGCGACCGGGTTCTACTCGTACCTGTTCGGCCGGGCCGGCATCGAGCTGACGATGAACGCCGAGCTGAACGGCTCGGACCCGTCGATGGCGTTCCGGCGGATCATCGACGTGATCAGCAACCGGCCGCAGCAGGGCGGCAGCGTGACACTGACGCTGAACGCCGCGGCCCAGCAGGCGGCGTACAACGGGCTGGCCGGCAAGACCGGTGCGGTGGTGGCGATCGAGCCGAAGACCGGGCGGATCCTGGCGATGGCGACGCGGCCGTCGTACGACCCGAACCAGCTCGCCTCGCACGACTCCGAGAAGGTCGGCGCGGCATGGAAGGCGCTGAACGCCGACAAGGACAAGCCGCTGTCCAACCGCGCGGTGCAGGAGCTCTACCCGCCGGGATCGACGTTCAAGCTGGTGACCACGGCCGCGGCGCTGTCCAGCGGCAAGTTCACGCCGGAGAGCAAGGTGAACTCGCCGGCCGAGCTGCCGCTCCCGCAGACCACCCAGCCGCTGAAGAACGAGGACGGCCGGAACTGCGGCGGCAGCAACAACGCGACGCTGACGATCGCGCTGCGCTACTCGTGCAACACCGCGTTCGGCACGGTCGGTCTGGAGCTCGGTCCGGACGCGCTGCGTGAGCAGGCCGCGAAGTTCGGCTTCGGCGCCCGGCCGATGACCGAGCTGCCGGCCGTGGCCACCAGTCAGTTCCCGGGCGACCCGAACCAGCCGCAGACCGCGCAGTCCGCGATCGGCCAGTTCGACGTCCGGGCGACGCCGCTGCAGATGGCGATGGTCGCGGCCGGGATCGCCAACAAGGGCGAGGTGATGAAGCCGTACCTCGTCCAGAACGTGCGCACCCCGGACCTGAAGACCGTGTCGGAGGCCAAGCCGGAGTCGCTGCACCAGGCGGTGACCCCGCAGGTCGCGAGCCAGCTGACCGCGATGATGGTCGACGTCGTCAACAACGGCACCGGGAAGCCGGGCCGGATCAACGGCGTCCAGGTGGCCGGCAAGACGGGTACGGCGCAAACCGCCAAGGACCGCCCGCCGTTCGCGTGGTTCACCGCGTTCGCCCCGGCCGACGACCCCAAGGTCGCGGTGGCGGTGCTGATCGAGGACGCCAACATTCCGCGCAACGACATCGCCGGCGGCACGCTGGCGGCGCCGATCGCGAAAAACGTGATGGAGGCGGTGCTGGGCCGATGAGGAGCCGATGAGCACCATACGGAATGATGCGACGACAGTGCGTCTTTCCAACGGGGATCCACGCGTGGCGGCCGCTACCGTGGGCAAGTTGAGTGTGTTGTTGTCCAGCGCAGACAGGTTGGAAGGCTGAGGTCATGACATCGCAGGCACGTCTCGTCGGCGGCCGGTACGAAGAAGGCGAACCGCTCGGCCGCGGCGGCATGGCCGAGGTCCGCAAGGGTGTCGACAACCGGCTCGGCCGCAGCGTGGCGATCAAGCGGCTGCGGGTCGACCTCGCCAGTGACGCGACCTTCCAGGCCCGCTTCCGCCGCGAGGCCCAGTCCGCCGCGTCGCTGAACCACCCGACGATCGTCTCGGTCTACGACACCGGCGAGGAGCCGGACCCGAACGGTTCCGGCGTCACGATTCCGTACATCGTGATGGAGCTGGTCACCGGCAAGACGCTGCGCGACCTGATCCGCGAGGGCCGCAAGATCATGCCGGAGCGCGCGCTGGAGATCACCTCCGGTGTCCTCGAGGCGCTCGACTACAGCCACCGGGCCGGCATCGTGCACCGCGACATCAAGCCCGGAAACGTGATGCTGACCCCGCAGGGTCAGGTCAAGGTGATGGACTTCGGCATCGCCCGTGCGGTCGCCGACACGTCGTCCACGATGACCCAGACCGCGGCCGTGATCGGCACCGCGCAGTACCTGTCGCCCGAGCAGGCCCGCGGCGAGACCGTGGACGCCCGCTCCGACCTGTACTCGACCGGCTGCCTGCTGTACGAACTGCTCACCGGCCGGCCGCCGTTCGTCGGCGAGTCGCCGGTCTCGGTGGCGTACCAGCACGTCCGGGAGCAGCCGCTGCCGCCGTCGTCGTTCGACCCCGACATCCCGCCGGAGGTCGACGCGGTCGTGCTGAAGGCGCTCGCGAAGAACCGCGAGGAGCGCTACCAGAGCGCCGCCGAGATGCGCGCCGACATCCACCGGGTGCTGGCCGGCCAGCAGGTCACCGCTCCGATGGCCGCGATCGCGGAGACCCGCTCGATGGCCCCGACCGCGGTGGCGCCGACGGCCGCGACCCAGCAGCTCCGGCAGACCCAGGGGAGCGACCTGCTGCCGCCGGGCGGTGACGACCTGGACGAGGCAGAGGACGCGCGCTCGCGGCGCAATCGCGGCCTGGCCTACTTCCTGCTCGGTCTCGCGATCGTCGCGGTCGTGATTGGCGCGTACGCGCTGTTCTCGAACATGAACAACAACAACGCCGGTGGCGGCGGTACGACGGCGACGCCGCCGGCCAAGGTGGCGGTGCCGGACGTCAGCGGCAAGTCGGTCGCCGAGGCCACCGCGTTGCTCACGCAGGCGAAGCTGAAGTTCGCGCAGGGTCCGTCGGAGGCCAGCGACACGGTCGGCCGCGGTTCCGCGATCCGGCAGACCCCGCAGCCGGGCACCGAGGCCGAGGAGGGCTCGACCGTCACGGTCGTGTTCTCGTCCGGTCGCAGCGCGTTCCCGGTGCCGGACGTGATCGGCAAGTCCGAATCCCAGGCGCGGAAGGCGCTCGAGGGAACGGCAGCCAACTTCCGGGTCAAGGACGAGGTCGTCGAGAAGGACAGCCCGGAGAAGAAGGGCACCGTCATCGACATCAGCCCGGACCGGAACGGGCAGTACCCGGCGCGGACCGAGTTCACGCTGACGGTGTCGTCGGGAGTGGAGAACATCGAGGTCCCGAACGTCATCACGCAGACCCAGGACGACGCGACCAAGACGCTCAAGGACCTCGGGTTCCGGGTCGGCTACGCCTCGGCCAACAACCCGAACGCACCGGACCAGACCGTGCTCGACCAGAGCATCAAGGCCGGCACCAAGCAGCCGAAGAACACGCTGATCACGCTGACGGTCAACAACCGCGAGGAGCAGCCGACCCCGCCGCCGGAGACCCCGGGCAACTCCGAGACCCCGCCGCCGGAGACCCCGGAGACGCCGGGCATCACGATCGGCGGCTGACCGAACCGCACTGAACCACTGACAGCGAAGAACCCCGGAGCGATCTGAACTGCTCCGGGGTTCTTCGCTGTGCTGGGGTCGGCTCGCGTCAGTTCACGACCGCGTCAGTTGACGACTGTGTCAGTTCACGACCGGGGCGAGGCCGGCCGAGCGGGCCACCGCGTCCGGGTCGCCGCAGATCTCGAGCCAGTTGGCGAGCATTCGGTGACCGCCCTCGGTGAGCACCGATTCCGGGTGGAACTGCACACCCTCGACCGGGAAGTCGCGGTGCCGGGCCGCCATGATCACGCCGGCTTCGGTGCGCGCGGTCACCTGGAGCACGTCCGGCACACTGTCCTGGGCGATCGCCAACGAGTGGTACCGGGTCGCGGTGAACGGCGACGGCAGCCCGGACAGGACGCCGGCACCTTCGTGGAACACCTGGCTGGTCTTCCCGTGCAGAAGCTCGTCCGCGCGGCCGACGACCCCGCCGTACGCGACGCCGATCGCCTGGAGGCCGAGACAGACGCCGAAGATCGGGATCTCGCGGCCCTTCTGCTGCACGATGTCGATGCAGGCGCCGGCTTCCTCCGGCGTCCCAGGCCCGGGGGAGAGCAGCACACCGTCGTACTCGCCGGCCTGCTCGGGGGTGACTTCGTCGTTGCGCAGCACCGTGGTGTCGGCCTGCAGTTGCTGCAGGTACTGCACCAGGTTGTAGACGAAGGAGTCGTAGTTGTCGACGACGAGGATCCGCGGCATGCGGCCCATTATCGCCCGGTCGCGGTCGGACTCGCCGACGGTGTCCGCTCGAAGCCCGGCACCGTCGCGCTCTGCAGGTCCAGCGTGCCCTCGTAGGCGGGCATCGAGATCGAGGACTCGTTCTTCACCTCGTACCCGAGCTGGAACTTCACCACGTAGTCCTGCAGGTTGTCGATGTACTGCGAGTCGTCGAGCGCCTTCTGCAGTTTCCGCCGGTCCCCGATCGCGGTGATCTTGTACGGCGGGAGGTACGGGACACCGTGCAGGACGACGGAGTTGCCGACGCACTTGATGCCCGTGGTCGAGATCACCCGGTGGTCCTGGATCGAGATCGCGTCCGCGCCGCCGGCCCAGAGCGCGTTCACCACCGCCTGGATGTCCTGCTGGTGAATCACCAGCCAGTCGGCGTCGACGTCCGGGTTCTGCTTGACCACCTCGGACGGCGCGTCCTTCAGCGTCACGGTCAGCCCCGGCCCGGTCACCGGCGTCGTCCCGACCGCCTCCGACAGATCCTTCAGCTGCTTGGACAGCGCCGGGTCGATCGATCCCTGCTGCGCTTGCAGCTTCTCGATGTCCTGGGTCAGGGCCGCGTGCTGCCGGACCAGGCTGGCGCTGCGGCGGCTCTGTTCCTCCACGAGGCCCGCGAGCGTAGTGTTACGGCTGGGTCGCAGGTCGGTGCCCCGGGCGTTCGTGGCGCTGGTCGCGAACAGCAGACCGGCGCACAGCAGCGCCAGCGGCGCCGCCGCGCGCCACAGCGAAATCCGCCTCAACCTACGCACCCGTGATCTCCATATCGCCGTCTGCACTACGCTAACCCGGACCGGATTCTCAGCGGTCAGCTTATGCGTCCTTACAAGGAGTTCAGTCGTGCCCGAGTCGAGCAGTCGCAACAAGAAGAAGACCGAGAAGGTCAAGGCGGAGAAGACTCCGAAGAAGCCGCGCACCACCAGCCGCGTGTGGGTGGCGCCGCTGATGCTGGCCTGCTGGCTGCTCGGGCTCGCCTGGCTGGTCGTCTTCTACGTGGCCGGCCAGGACATCCCGGTGATGGACGACCTCGGCAACTGGAACCTGCTGATCGGCATGGGCCTGATCGCCGTCGGCTTTGTCGTCTCCACCCAGTGGGTCTGAGCAGGCACTCAGCCTGCAACTGAGGTACCAACCGACAGGACGTCTACGCCGATCGCCGCCAGCCGCACGCTCGGGTAACTCCCGATGCACCGGTCTGGGACGACTACCTCCTGTCGCCAGGAACCACCTCGGCCTTCGGGGCGATCAACCGTGAGCGACGCGGAGTTATCCACAGGCGTTTCCCCAGCTGTGCACACCGATTTCGGGGAGTTGTCCCCAGGTTCGGGCGCCGTTGTCCACGGAGAGCGGCCGAAACCGGCCGAAATCTGTGGATAAGTCAGGTTTGAGGCCTTCGGTTTCCACACTGTGGCTCGGGCGCTGTCCCCAGGCGTACCGTCGGAAACGCCTGGGGACAGCGCGGAGACGGGGAGGGTCTCATGTTCGTTCAGGTCATTCAGGGGCAGGTCAGCGACGCCGAGCAAGCGCACGCGGCGATGGATCGGTGGATGGAGGAGCTGGCGCCCGAGGCGTCCGGCTGGCTGGGGAGTACCGCCGGGGCCACCGCCGACGGCAGGTTCATCACGCTGGCCCGGTTCGAGTCCGCAGCGGCGGCGCGGCGGAACAGCGAGAAGCCGGAGCAGGACAAGTGGTGGCACGAGTTCGCGACGCTGCTCAGCGACGGCGCCACCTTCCATGACACCGAGGACGTGATCCTCGACCTTCCGGGCGATCCGGATCAGGCCGGCTTCGTCCAGATCATGCAGGGCACCGGCGGCGACCCGGACCGGGCTCGCGAGATCACCACCCGGCACCGCGAGGAATGGGCCGCGTTCCGGCCGGAGATCCTCGGCAGCACGCTCGCGATGTACGGCGACGGCGAGTACACGATGGCGGTCTACTTCACCTCCGAGGCCGAAGCCCGCGAGGGGGAGCGCAAGGAGATCCCGCCCGAGCTGCAGGCCGACATGGACGAGCTGAACGCCCTCGCCGGCGGCGAGCCCACGTTCTACGACCTGCCGAACCCCTGGTTGTACGCACCGAAGTAGCGGCATCCACTTCTACGTAGGTCTATACGTAGACATCTGCGTACCCCTGTGCGTATAGTTCTACGTACAGGAGGAAAGCGATGCCCAACAAGACGATCTACGTGTCCGACGACGACCTGCCGCTGTACAAGCGCGCCCAGGAACTCGCCGGCAACCTGTCCTCGGCGATCTCGATCGCGCTGCGCAAGTACGTCGAGGCCGAAGAGGGCAGGCTCGAGGGGTTCGACGAGATCACCGTGCGGGTGGGCCGGGGCACCGGCCGCAAGCAACGGTTCTCCGGTGTACTGCTCGCGGAAGGCGGACGGTCGAGCAGGGACGGCTACGAGGCGTTCAAGGTCTACCGCAGCCGGACCGGCAAGTTCGTCCTGCACGCGGACCGTCGCAACCAGTTCAAGCAGAACGCCGACGACGAGCGCTACCTGACCGGGTGGCGCTCGTGGGTCGGCAACTGGAGCACCGACCAGTCCTGGAGCATGGCGCAGGGCGAGGCCACCCTGTACGTCGTCGACACGGTCGAGGAGCTCCGCGCACTCATCCCCGAGGACCTGTACGAACTCGTCGAGGAGGCCGCCGATCAGCCCGCGGTCGAGGATCTCGACATCTGACTGAACCCCGCACCAGCACCGGACGGCGACTGCCGCCGCTCGGGTGATCGCGCACGCCCTCTTCCCTCCTGGCAGACCCGTCAATTACCCGGGTCAGGTTCACCCTGCCCGAAAACACCGAGGATCCCTCATGTCAGCTGCGATCGACGTCCGCGGACTGCGCAAGTCCTACGGCGACAAACTCGTGCTCGACGGCATCGACCTGAACGTTGCCGAAGGCACCATCTTCTCCCTGCTCGGCCCGAACGGCGCCGGCAAGACCACTGCGGTGCAGATCCTGTCCACGCTCGGCACCGCCGACGCCGGCCAGATCCGGGTGGCCGGCCATGACCTGCACGCCGAACCCGACGCGGTACGCGCCGCGATCGGTGTCACCGGTCAGTTCTCCGCGGTCGACGGCCTGATGACCGGCCGCGAGAACCTGATCCTGATGGCCGACCTGCACCACCTCGGCAAGCAGGAGGCCCGCCGTCGCGCCGACGAACTCCTCGACCAGTTCGATCTCACCGAGGCCGGCGGCAAGCTCGCCTCGACGTACTCCGGCGGGATGAAGCGCCGGCTCGACCTGGCGATGACGCTGGTCGGCCGGCCGCGGATCATCTTCCTGGACGAGCCGACGACCGGACTGGACCCGCGCAGCCGGCACCGGATGTGGACGCTGATCCGCGCACTGGTCGCCGACGGCGTCACGGTCCTGCTCACCACGCAGTACCTCGACGAGGCCGACGAACTGGCCGACCGGATCGCCGTTCTCGACCACGGACAGCTCGTCGCGCAGGGTACGCCGGAGGAGCTGAAGCGGCTCGCACCGGGCGGACACATCCGGCTGCGGTTCACCTCGCCCGAGGAGTTCGCGCTCGCGGGCCAGGTGCTACCGACCGCCGTACCGAACCACGAGGCCCTGGTGCTCCAGGTGCCCAGCGACGGCAGCGTGCACGCGCTGCGTGACCTCCTGGCCCGGATCGACGACGCCTCGCTCGAGGTCGGCGAACTGACGGTCCACACCCCCGACCTGGACGACGTGTTCTTCGCCGTCACCGGTCAGCCCACCGCGAAGGAAGTGACGGCGAAATGAGCTATGCACTGCAAGACACCGCGACCATGCTGCGGCGCAACCTCCGGCACGCGCAGCGCTACCCCGGCCTCTCGCTCGGCGCTCTCGGGATGCCGGTGATCATGTTCCTGCTCTTCGGGCTGGTGTTCGGCGACACGTTCGCGGCCGGCATCGGCGGGGCGGGTGCCGGGTTCGACTACATCGACTTCCTGACCCCCGGAATCCTGCTGATGTCGATCGCGTCCGGGACGATGTCACCGGCGGTGGCGGTCTGCATGGACATGTCCGAGGGCATCGTGGCCCGGTTTCGGACGATGGCGATCTTCCGGCCCGCCGTCCTGACCGGGCACGTGCTCGCGAACGTCCTGCTGACGATCGGCAGCCTGCTCCTGGTGATCGGCTTCGCGGTGCTGATCGGGTTCCGTCCGACCGCATCGGTCGGCGAGTGGCTGCTGGCCGCCGCCCTGCTCATTGGCCTGACCATCGGTCTGACCTGGTTCGCGATCGCGCTCGGGCTGACCAGCAAGACACCGGAGGGCGCGAGCAACATCGTCCTGCCGATCGCGCTGCTGCTGCCGTTCCTCAGCAACACGTTCATCCCGCTGGAGGCGATGCCGAGCGGCATCCGCTGGTTCGCCGAGTACCAGCCGTTCACCCCGATCATCGACAGCCTGCGGCACCTGCTGCTGGAGACGCCGGTCGACAGCAGCAGCGGCTGGCTGGCCGCGGGCTGGTGCGTGGCGATCGCCGTGGTCGGCTACTTCTGGGCCCAGTCGAACTACAACAAGGGCACTGTCGCCTAGCCGGCACCCAGGAGCTTCGCCCGAGTTTGCACGTGAGCCGGCACCGGGAGATCGCAGTCGGGATTGGTGTTCGGAGCGCCGGCCACGAGCCGGAGCGGGAGCACGCCTGTCCAGTACGGCAGGTCGAGGTCCTCCTCCTCGTCGTTGGCCGGTCCGGACCGGGTCTTCACCGATGCCTCGGTGAGCGAGAGCGCGAGCACCGAGGTCTTGGCCAGTTCCTTGCGGTTCGGCGGGCGGACCTCGGTCGACCGGCCGGGCACCAGGTGGTCGACGATCCGGTTCAGACCGTGCAGCTTCTCCTCGGGGTCGGTGACCAGCCGCGGTACGCCGAAGATCACGGCGGACCGGTAGTTCACCGAGTGGTGGAAGGCGGACCGCGCCAGCACCAGGCCGTCGGTGTGCGTGACGGTGGCGCAGACGGTCTGCAACGGCGCGGCGACGACGCTCCTGGCCGCGACCGAACCATGCAGGTACATCTCACCGTCCGGTCCGCGGTCCAGGTCGACGCCGTACGCCGTCGGCAGCACCAGCGGGTCGTAGTCCACCATCACGCCGAGGTGGCAGAACATGCCTTCGAGCAACACCTCGTGCAGCGCCGCGCGATCGGTGGCGGCGCGTTCCTTCGAGCGACGCAGGGAGGTCCGGGCTGTCGGCTGCAAAGCGGTCATGGCACCAGGTTGGCCGCTCAGTGGCATGGCGACACGGGCCATTCCGGGCCGAATCACCTAGTCCACTCGCTGCGCCTTCAAGGCCATCGGCTGCGCGACCACGTGCCGGCGGCGGGCCGGCAGCCCGCCCATCGGGTTCTTCACGCCCCAGGCAGCACCCTTGCAGATGAACTCCTTGTACCTCGCGGCGAACCGACCGGTCAGCGCGGCGTTGACCGCACGGTCATCGGCCGTCACGTACTGGATCAGCCCGTTCTTCCGGCCCAGCGAGATGCACTGGTTGAAGTACGACAGGTGCGCCTTCCGCAGCTTGCCACCGGTCAACCGGGCCGCGATCGAGTCGGCCGCCTGCCACGCCATCGGCTGACCCGACGCGCACGACATCCGCAGCGGTTTGTCCTTCGCGCCCATCGCGTACGCCGCGTCGCCGACCGCGTAGACGTCCGGGTGCGACACCGAGCGCATGGTCTCGTCCACCACGATCCGTCCGTTGTCGCTGACCTCCAGCGTGGTCGCCGCCACGATCGGGTGCACGGCGAACCCGGCGGTCCACACCGTCACCGCCGCGGGAATCGACGTACCGTCCACCGTCGTCAGGCTGTCCGCGCCGACACGGGCGACGGCAGCGTTCTCGTGCACGGTGATGCCGAGCTTGCCGGTGACCTTCTTCAGGTGCCGGCGACCCTTGGCCGACAACCAGTCGCCCAGCTCGCCACGGACCACGAACGCGACGTCCAGGTCCGGCCGGGACTCGGCCAGCTCGGTGACGAACTCCACCCCGGTCAGACCGCCGCCGACGACCGCCACGTTCGCACCGGCGGGCAGCTCCGAGAGCCGCTCGCGCAGGCGGAGCGCACCGGGACGGCTCGCGATCTCGTACGCGTGCTCGGCAACGCCCGGTACGCCCTGTGGGTTCCAGCCGCTGCCGAGCGCGTAGACAAGGGTGTCGTACTCCAACTCGCCGGCGTCGAGCTTGACCGTCTTGCGGTCGACATCGACGGCGGTGACCTTCGCGACCTTCAGCTCGACGCCGGTGCCGGCGTAGATCTCCTCCAGCGGCCGCGGCGTGAGGTCCTGTCCGGTGGCCAGCTGGTGCATGCGGATCCGCTCGACGAAGTCGGCCACACCGTTCACCACGGTGATGCTGACTTCGTCGCGGTGCAGCCGTGCGGCGAGCCGGCCGGCCGCGACGGCTCCTGCGTAACCGGCGCCGAGGACCACGATGCGGTGCTTCATATCCGTACTCCTGTCTGATTCGGTGTCGCCCCTTGAACCGGGCAGCGCGCCGTTTCCTGACAGGTCGCGGATATGAAGCACGTCACAGCAGAGTGGTGAGCGGCTCCCCGTGGTCGATCGCGGCGAAGATCTCGGTCGCCCGCGCCAGCTTGTCCGGGTTCGCCTGGGTGCGGACCGCGGTCACGCCGTCCGGGGTGAGCTCGAGGCACATGATGCCGACGACCGCGCCGTCGACGACGACCACCAGGGCGGGTTCGCTGTTGACCGTCCAGGCGTAGGCGTCGGGGCGCCCGCCGACGTACTGGCGCTTGGCCTCGCCGGGCCGGAACACACCGCGCAGGAAGCGGGCGACCGCGAGTCCGCCCTCGATCGCGGACGTCCGTGCGGGGACCTTGCCGCCGCCGTCGCCGACCGAGATCGCGTCGGCGGTGAGCAGCCGCACGATCGACTCGGTCCGGCCGCTGGTCGCGGCAGCGAGGAACTCGTCCACGATCCGCCGGGCCGCGGCCGCATCGACCTGGGTTCGCGCCCGGCCGTCGGCGATGTGCTGCTTGGCACGCCGGTACAGCTGCTGGCTGGATGCTTCGCTGATCTCGAGGATCTCGGCGATCTCGCGGTGCGAGTACTCGAAGGCCTCGCGCAGGACGTAGACCGCGCGCTCGTTCGGCGACAGTCGTTCCAGCAACGTGAGGACGGCGTACGACACCGACTCGCGCTGCTCCACGGTGTCTGCCGGTCCGAGCATCGGGTCGCCGTCGAGCAACGGCTCGGGCAACCACTGACCGACGTACGTCTCACGCCGGGCGCGGGCGGAGGCGAGCTGGTTGAGGCAGAGGTTGGTGAGCACCTTGGTCAGCCAGGCCTCGGGGACCTCGATCCGGTCGCTGTCGGCCGCCTGCCAGCGCAGGAAGGTCTCCTGGACAACATCTTCCGCCTCCGCGGCCGAGCCGAGCATGCGGTAGGCGATGGCTTCCAGCCGGCCCCGGGACCACTCGAAACGAGACAGGTCCTCCGCGGTGATGCTCATGCTGCGATCCTAGTTGGCGTGCAGAGTTCGCTGCCGCTGACGATCGACCGGAGCGCCGGGCTGCCGTTGCACCTGCAACTGGCGCAGCAGTTCCGGGCGGCCGTGCTGGACGGGCGGTTGCAGGCCGGTCACCGGCTGCCGTCGACCCGCGATCTCGCCCGGGAGCTCGCCGTTTCGCGGTCCGTGACGCAGGCGGCGTACGACCAGTTGCACGCGGAGGGCTGGATCGAGGGCCGCACCGGCGCCGGCACCTTCGTCACCGACGTCGTCCCGTTGCAGCCCGCCGTACGGCGACGTGCGCCGCAGCCGGCCGACGCCGAGGCCGAGCTGCTGACGCTGCGCCCGGGCATCCCGTACATCGCGCCGACCCCCGACCAGGGCTGGCGGCGTGCCTGGCGCGAGGTGTCCACCCAGTCACCGCCACGCGGGTACGACGACGCGGCCGGACTGCCTGCGCTGCGCGCCGCCCTCGCGGATCACGTCGGCCGGGTGCGCGGCATCGCCTGTGGGCCGGAGAACGTCCTGGTCACCAACGGAACCGTCCACGGCCTGCGGCTGCTGCTCGCGGCCACCCGCCGACCGGGCGACCGGATCGCCATCGAGGACCCCGGGTACCTGAACGCGGTCGTCGCCGCCCGCGACCACCAACTCGAGATCCTCGATGTCGGCGTCGACCAGGACGGGCTGCTGGTCGGTGAGCTGACGGCCGACCTCACCGCCGTCTACGTCACGCCCTCCCATCAGTACCCGCTGGGCGGCCGGCTACCTGTTGCCAGGCGCAACGAACTCGTCCGGTGGGCGCGCCGGACCGGGAGCCTGCTGATCGAGGACGACTACGACAGCGAGTTCCGGTACGACGTCGCGCCGCTGCCCGCGCTCGCGCAACTCGACCTCGAGCGCGTGGTCCACCTCGGGACACTGTCGAAGACGCTCAGCCCCGCGCTGCGTCTCGGCTGGCTGGTCGCGTCCGAGGCGATGGTCGACCAACTCGCTACCTTCCGCGCCGACGCCGGCGACTGGCCCGGCTGGCCGATGCAGGCCGCCCTGCTCGCCATGCTCCGCGACGGCTACCTCGACCAGGCCGTCCGGCGCGGACGCCGGCTGTACGCGGATCGCCGTACACACACATGTTCCGTACTGGCGCCGTACGGCCGGATCGTCGGTCAGGATGCAGGACTGCACATCACCTTGCTGCTGCCCGACGACGTCGACGACCTGGAGGTGGCCCGCGCCGCACGGGCGGCCGGCGTCGTCGTCGCGCCGCTCTCGGAGTACCGCCGCAGCGTGGTGGGACCACCGGGGCTGGTGATCGGGTACGCGACGCCGTCGACCCCCGATCTCCACAAAGCCCTGACAGTCCTGACCGAGGTCCTCGGCACGTCTCGGCCTTGACCGTGGCTACGGATCCAAGGGGTTGGCTGCGAGTGGGGGCTGGACGACCGGGGTGTCGCCGTCCCAGGTGAGGTGGGACAGCCACATCGTGCGGCCCTTCGGGTCGGTGCCGACCTGCGCCGGATCCCACGCGTGGTAGACGAACCAGTCGCCGAGGACCATGTTGTGTCCCGGCCCGGCGGCATCGGGGGAGGTGGTGAGGATCGGGTCGCCGGTCTTCACGCACGGGCCGATCGGCGATTCGCACAGCGCATGGCCGACCGCGTACGACGCCTTGTCGAAGGCGTTGCCCGAATAGAACAGGTGGAACTTGCCGTCCCGTTCGACGAGGTACGGCGCCTCGACCAGATTGCCTTCCCACGGGAGGTCCTGCTTGATCATCCGGTGCACCGGACCGGTCAGCGTGAGGCCGTCCGCGGACAGTTCGGAGACGTAGATCCAGGTGTCGACCCCGATCGCGTTGCCGTCGTTCTTCCAGTACAGCCAGCGCCGACCGCTCGAGTCCTGGAACGGCGACGCGTCGATCGATCCGCCCTCGTCGACCTGATGGATGAACGGCTTCATCGATTTGTCGACATATGGACCTGTCGGCGTGGACGCCACCGCGACTCCGATCGCCTGCCGGTCGGTGGCGACGTCCCGCGAGGTGTAGTACATGACGTACCGGTCGGGTGCGTGCACCGCGACTTCCGGCGCCCACACCCGGCCCGGTGCGGTCCAGTCCGGCAACGACGGCAGCGCGTCGCCGACGGCCTGCCACGACACCAGGTCGCGGGAGGTCAGCGTCTGCACGTTGCCCAGCGGCCCGTTGGTCGCGAAGGCGTAATAGTCGTTGCCCACCGCAATGATCTGCGGATCGGCGAAGCCACCGTCGTACACCGGATTGGAGAATCCCATTTATCTGCTCTCGTAGAACCTGAGGTAGTCGAACGTCGCGACCGGCGCCGGGTTCGCGCCGGTGAACTCACCGTGCGCGTAGAGACCGATCTTCGCAGTTTCCGGTAGCACCCAGGCCGCACCCCAGGTCCAGTTCTTGCCGTCGACCGACGTCGCGGCCCGATACACGTGCTCGCCCGCGGCGTTCTTCTGGTACGCGAGCCGCATCCACAGCGTCGGCGCCGACCGCCCGATCGCGGCCGCACCGTACGACGTCGCTCCGTCGGACGGCCGTGCCACCAGTTCACGCCCGTACTCGGTCTGCCGGGTCCGCCAGATCGCCACGCTGCCGAGCCGGGCGAAGTCGCTGTCGTCGATGTACGCGACCATGCCGGCCTGCTGGTAGTTCCTGATGTCGCCTTCGCCGGTGTCGAGGTGGAGCTTGGTTTCGGCGATCCACTTGTCACCGGGCGGGGTGGTGTGGAACAGCAACCCGGCGTTGTTCCCCGAGCCGACCAGGTCGGCATTCTGCAGCGGCCAGGACAACTTGCCGCCGGCAATGGTTGCCTGGTTGTCCGGACGGATCCACGACCAAGCCGCGCCGAGCGGACCGTCGAAGTCGTCGCCCGCGAGCAGCCGGCCGGTCCGCGGTACGGCGGCCGGCTTGGTGACCGTCTTCGCGACCGGACGCACGGTCAGGTTGTCGAGCTCGGCCGAACCCAGCCAGCGCACCGGCGTCGACGACAGCTTCAACCCGGGCACGGTCAGCCGCGCCTCGGCATAGAGGTCACCAAGTCCCGAGTCGCTGAGCCTTGCTGTGACGGTCGATCCGGAGACCTGGACGGTCAGCCTGTTCCACTGCGTGCGGTCGAAATCGGCCGGCACCGCGGCGGCCGCCGTACGGCGGCCGACCGTCACCGTCACCTTGTCGTTCGTGACCGTCGCGACCACCGTGTTGCCGACCACCGTGGTGAAGGTCCCGCCGAGCCGTACGTCGGCATCGACCCGGACCGGACCGGCGGGCGCAGCAGCACGGGTCTGCGCCGCGCCTTGAATCGCAGCTGTCGGTCCGCCCAGCTCGTCGCCCGCCTGCTTGCGGGCTCCCTGGAGGCCGGCGGCCGGGTCGGTGGAGTCGATGCCAAGGCCGGACCCTGTCGTCGGCGCGGCCACCGGCCCGTCGGACGGGCCGAGCCCGGCGCGCGTCCGCGGCCAGCCGTCGATCCAGTCGATCCGGTCGATCAGCATCGGCCGGCGGTTGATGCCGAACGGGTCGGTCAGCCACGCCTTGTTGCGGTCGATCGCGTGGTAAACGATGTGGTCCTGGCCGGCCGCGTCGGTGAGAAACGCGTGGTGCCCCGGCCCGATCCACTTGTTGCCGTTCTGCGTGATCACCGTGGTGCCGCCGACCCGGGAGTCGGTCAGCGCGACCCCGTCGGCGTCCACGAACGGCCCGCGCGGCGAGCGCGAACGGCCGGCGAACACCGAGTACCCGGTCGTCGGGCCGGCGCAGCAGTTCATCGACGAGCCCATGAAGTAGTACCAGCCGTCGCGGTAGACGACGTACGAGCCCTCGTAGCGGTCGCCGATCGTGACTTGGGTCGGTTCGCCGACCGCCTGCAGACCGTCGGCGCTCAGCTCGGTGACCGAGATGCCGCCGTTGAAGCCGCCGTAATACAGGTACCGCTTGCCGTCCGCGGCGGTCAGCATTGCCGGGTCGATGGTGCCGAGGAAACCGCCGCTGCCGTTCGGCTTCGGTGTCACGACCGGTCCGTCGGTCGCCGTCCAGGGCCCGGCCGGTGTCGGCGCGGTCGCGACGCCGATGGCGGGATCGCCACCGGAGTTGGCGTTCGTGTCGGTCACGGTGAAGTACATGACGTAGCGGCCGCCGAAGTACCGGATGTCCGGCGCCCAGAAGAACGAGCCGGGCGCGGCCCAAGCGGGCTTCGTGCTGTCGTCGAAGACGGTGCCGAGATACTCCCAGGAGCTGAAGTCCTTGGTGCGGGCCATGTGCATCAGGCCGAACGGGCCGCCGGACACTAGCGGGTCGGAGGTGGCGTACGCGTACCAGTAGCCGTCGCGGCCCTGGATCACCGACGGGTCGGCGAAGGTGTCCGCGAAGGTCGAGTCGATCGGGTTGGTCGTGGTCACTTCAAGTGGTGGTGCTGCTGTCGCGGCGGAAGTACCGGCTGCGACTGCGGCCACGGTCAGGGCGGCTGCTAGTAGTCGTTTCGAAGGCACGGGCGGGTCCCCTCTCAAGTCAACTGCTGTCGTGGATCTCTACCTGTTCAGCTGGATCACATGCCACGAGGCGGGCGGCAGCGTGGCGCGGCAGACGCCGTCGACGACCGCGGTACCGTCCACGGCCCGCGGCTGCACGCGATCCGGATCGTCTGCCGTGTTCACCGCCGTCCGGTCCTCGTCGTACAGCGCCAGGTGGCGGATCACCCGGCCGTTGACCGGGATCTCCAGATCGATCTTGTCGGTCTCACTCCGGTTCACCACGAAGATCGCGGTCTCCCCGGTGCTCTCGTCGTACGTCGCGGTGCTCCACAGCGCGGGCACCGTGCCGAAGGCCGCGGTCTCGATCGTCGGGCCGTCGACGGCGGTCCGCAGTACGGTCGGACCGGCGTACTGCGCGGTCAGGGCGAACGGGTAGAAGATCGTCTGCCGCCACGCGGGACCACCAGGCTCGGTGCGGATCGGGCCGATCACATTCACCAGTTGCGCAAGGCAAGCGATCTTCACGCGGTCGGCGTGCCGGAGCAGCGTGATCAGCAGACTGCCGACGACGACCGCGTCGTCCACCGTGTAGGTGTCCTCGATCAGCGGGCCGACTTCGCGGATCGGGAGGCCGAGCTCGCCGGGGAAGTGCTGCTGATACCAGACGTTCCACTCGTCGAACGACAAGGTCAGTTCCTTGTCGCTGCGTTTGAGCGCCTTCACGTGGTCGGCGGTCGCGATCACCGAGGAGATCATCCGATCCATCTCCTCGGCGGCCGCGAGGAAGCTCACCTGGTCGCCGTCGTGCGGCTCGTAGTACGCGTGCAGGCTGATGTGGTCGACCAGGTCGTAGGTGCGCTCGAGAACGACCCGCTCCCACTCGCCGAAGGTCGGCATGCCCGCGTTGCTCGAGCCGCAGGCGACGAGTTCGAGGCCGGGGTCGACGCGGCGCATCGCATTTGCGGTCTCCTCGGCCAGCCGCGCGTACTCGTCCGCGGTCTTGTGGCCGATCTGCCAGGGGCCGTCCATCTCGTTGCCCAGGCACCAGATCCGGATGTCGTGCGGCTCCGGGTTGCCGTTCGCGACCCGGCGGTCGCCGTGCGCGGTGCCGGCCGGGAGGTTGCAGTACTCGAGCAGGTCGACCGCCTCGCGGATCCCGCGGGTGCCGAGATTGACCGCCCAGATCGGCTGCACGCCTGCCTTGCGCGACCAGGCGACGAACTCGTCGGTGCCGAACTGGTTCGGCTCGATCGCCCGCCAGGCCAGGTCGAGCCGGCGCGGCCGCTGGTCCTTCGGCCCGACGCCGTCCTCCCAGTCGTAGTTCGAGACGAAGTTGCCGCCCGGGTAGCGGATCGCGGTCACGCCGAGCTCCCGGACCAACTCCAGGACGTCCTGGCGGAACCCGTCCGCGTCCGCCGCCGGATGCCCCGGCTCGTAGATGCCCGTGTAGACGCAGCGCCCCATGTGCTCCACGAACGACCCGAACAGCCGGCGGTCCAGCGCACCGACCGTGAAGGCGGGATCCACCACAAGCCGCGCCACAGAACCTCCCAGCACCGGTCTACAACGTTTAACGTGGATGTCTACAACGATTGACATCCCGTGTAAAGGCCTCGCCCCACTCCGTGACCGACGCCGGTCCCCCGACGGGTGGGCCGGACCGGCCGGGCATGGCACACTCGGGCGACACGGTGTGACGGGAGGTTCGGATGGCGACCAGGCTCAGTGATGTGGCCGCGCGCGCCGGTGTGTCGGTGAAGACGGTCTCGAACGTGATCAACGACTACCCGCACATCACGGCCCGGACCCGGGCCAAGGTCGAGGCCGCGATCGCCGACCTGAACTACAAGCCGAACGTCAGCGCCCGCTCGCTGCGCAAGGGCCGGTCGGACTTCATCGCGCTGGCGATTCCGGAGATGGGTTCGCCGTACTTCGCCGAACTCGGCGCCGCGATCAGCCGGGCCGCGAAACGCCGCGGGATCACCGTGCTGATCGACCAGACCGAGGGTGAGAGCGCCGCGGAACAGTTCGTCCTGGACGGGATGCGCGGGCAACTGATCGACGGCATCATCTTTTCCCCGCTCGCCACCGCACCAGCCGAGCTCACCGCGGCGGACACCGGCAAGCCGCTGGTGCTGCTCGGTGAACGCCCGGCCGGCGGCCAGTTCGACCGGGTCGCGGTCGATTCGGTGCAGGCGTCGTACGACGCGACGTCGCACCTGATCTCCCTTGGCCGGCGCCGGATCGCGGCGATCGGCGTCGGCGGGACGAGTACCGGCGCGGTCCGGCGGAAGGGCTACCGCAAGGCCCTGAAGGCGGCCGGCCTCCCGCACGACGCCACCCTCGAACTCGCCGCGGCCGGCTACCACCGCCTCGACGGCGCCACCTCGATGCGCGAGCTCCTCGCCCTTCCCGAGCCCCCCGACGCCGTCTTCTGCTTCAACGACCTGCTGGCGCTCGGCGCCCTCCGCACCCTCGCCGAGGCCGGCCTCCAAGTCCCCGAGGACGTCGCGGTGGCCGGCTTCGACGACATCGAGGACGGCCGCTATCACTCACCCACCCTCACCACGATCTCCCCCGACAAGGACTGGCTGGCCGAGAACGCCGTCAGCCTCCTCCTGGACCGCATCGCCGGAACCGACGAGGACGGCGAGGTCGTCCACCGCGACCTCACCGTCCCGTACACCCTGGAAATCCGCGAATCCACCGCCGGCTGACCGGACCAGCTGGGTCCAGCGGGCTACATCTTCCGCTCGGGGAAGCCGGCCAGTTGCTTGGCGAAGTCGGTTTGGGTCTTGCGGATGCGACCGACGAGCGTCAGTACGGCGTTGCGGATCGGGCGGACCGGGCGGGGGACGTTCGCCAGGCGGGTCAGGCGGTGGGAGAGACCGATGACGCGGATTGCCTCATGACGGCTGGTTTCGGCGTAGGCGTCCAGCTGGGAGTCGTCGCCGGCCAGCGCGGTCGACAGGGCGTCGGCGAGGGCCACCGCGTCGCGGAGGCCGAGGTTCATGCCTTGGCCGCCGGCGGGGCTGTGGGTGTGCGCCGCATCACCCGCCAACAGGACACGACCTGAGCGGTACCGGTCGGCAACGCGCTCGTGGATTCGGAAGCGGGAACCCCAGATCACCTCGGTGACCTGCGGGCGCGACTTCCGCGGGCCGCGGTCGGTCAGCAGGCGCTGCGCGTACGCCAGGTCGGGGTGCTCCGGCGCATTCGGCATCTCGGCGACCATGCGGAAGCTTCCGTCCGGCAGCGGCGCCACCACGAGCAGTCCGGCCGAGGCGAAGTACAGCGCGACCTCGTCGACCGGCAGACCGCCGTCCACCCGGACGTCGACCAGGCTGCACGAGATCTGCAGCGTGTTGCCCGGCATCCGCAGGCCGGCCAGCTCCCGGATCGTGCTGTTCATCCCGTCGGCGGCGACGACGTACTGCGCCGCGATCACGTCGCCGTTGTCGAGCGTGACCTCGACGCCGTCGGCGGAGTGCTTCAGGCCGGTCGCGGAGTACGGCCGCAGGACCGAACCGCCGAGCTCCTCCAGCCGCTCGAGCAGCACCTGCTCGGTGATCGGCTGCGGGATCATCGTCACGAACGGGTACTCGGTCGGGAGCTCCGCGAAGCCGACCGGGACCAGCTTGTGGTCGCCGGCGCGGACCGCGAAGTCCTTCAGTTGCAGGCCGAGGTCGACCAGCCGCTTGGTCACCCCGAGCTCCTCCAGGACCTCCAGCGTCCGCGGGTGGATCACGCAGGCACGCGAGGTGTTCACGCCCTCGGCCTGCCGGTCGACCACCACCACGTCGTGCCCGTGCAGCCGCAGACCGGCTGCCACCGCAAGCCCTACCGGACCCGCACCCACCACTACGACCTCTGTCTGCTGCGGAGTCATCGTCGCTCCCTCGATGGTTTATCAACGCTTGTTGACTTTTACCATAGGCCTCCTGACTCGAAAAGTCAACACGTGTTGGCATATGCTCCGGACATGGCTGAGAAGAAGTCCGACCGGACCCGCGCCGCGATCCTGGCGGCAGCCCGCGAGCGCTTCGGCGCGGACGGGTACGAGCGCGCGACGATCCGGGCGATCGCTGCGGACGCGGCGATCGACCCGGCGATGGTGATGCGGTACTACGGCAGCAAGGAGAAGCTGTTCGCGGCAGCGGCCGACTTCGACATCCGGCTGCCGGACTTCGCCGACCTACCGCTGGAGGCGGTGGGGGAGGCGCTGGTGCGGCACTTCCTGCGGCGGTGGGAAGAGGACGACTCGCTCCGGGTCCTGCTCCGGACCGCGGTCACCAACGAGGTCGCGGTCGAGCGGATGCGCGAGATCTTCGCGAGCCAGCTCGCGCCGACGCTGACGGCGCACGCGGTCGACCGGCCCGAGATCCGGGCCGGCCTGGTCGCCAGCCAGGTGCTGGGTTTTGCGCTCTGCCGCTACATCCTCGGCTTCCCGCCGATCACGACAATGCCGGACGACACAGTCGTCGCCTGGCTCGGGCCGACGCTCGCCCGCTACTTGACGGCGCCCGACCCCAGCCAGTCGTGAACCGCGGGCAGGGCTTCGGCCAGCGACGGCAGCTCCGGGTGCCACTTCAGCTCCCACTCAAGCGAGAGCGGGTAGTCGGTGCCGTCGAGAACACTCAGCAACTCGTCGATCGGGAAGTCGCCGGCGCCGATCGCCACCGGGCGGTACTCCTGCTGCGAATCGATCTGCTTGAACTGAACCACTTCGAGCCACGGCCGCAGCAGCGCGAACGACTCGGCGAGCGTCTCGCCGTGCGACCAGGTGTGTGAGCTGTCCCAGATCGCCTTCACATTGTGGTCCGGGACGTCGGTGTCGAGCACCGAGCAGAACGCCGCGACCTGGCGAGCCGTGGAGTGCGAGTCGTGCGTCTCGAGCAGGATCGGTACGTCACGCGGCGCGGACGTCACGCGGTCGAGCGCCCGGATCTCACCGGCGCTCGGGCCGTCCGCGGGCGTCTCGGCGTCGACGTCGTCACCCGGGAACACCCGGACGCCGAGTGCGCCGAGGTCGGCCGCGAGTTCGAGGTGCGCCTCCAGCGGCTGCTCCTCGACCGCGCACAGCCGTACGTAGCTGCTGATCGCGAAGATCTCCAGGCCGGCGTCCTCGATCCGGGTCCGCAGCTCGCGGCGCTGGGCGGCGGTCAGCCCGGTATGGGTGAACTCCTCGGTGTGGGCGCGCAGCTCCAGCCCGGTGAACTTGTTGCCCTGGGCAAGCGCCAGGACGTCGTCGAGCGGAGCTCCGGGGCAACCGAGAGTGGCGAAACCTAGACGCATACCGCTATCAGATCAGATTCCCCAGCGACCGCGCCGCGGGTGTGTCCGCGGAGCGGACGTCTGGTCCTGGTCGGCCTGCTGCTGCTCGTAGGAGTACGGCGACTGCTGCTGGTACTCCTGCTGCACCTGATCCGCCTCGTACTGGGTGTTGTACTGGGCGCCGTACGACTCGGTGGCGTAGTTCGGGCTGTAGGTCTCGTACGTCTCGGCGCTGCTGTAGTCCGAGCCGCTGTAGCTGTCGTAGCCGTTCGAGTTGTACGAGGACGAGTAGTCCGAGGTGTACTCCGGCGCCGGCGCGTAGGACGAGCCGTAGTCGGTGTAGTCGGTCTGGCCGGTGCCGGACGAGTAGGTCGGCTCCGGGGAGTACGTCGGCTCGGGCGAGTACGTCGGCTCCGGGCCGTAGGACGGCACCGGCGGCAGCGGCTTCGACGGGGTCAGGAAGTCGTCCTGCGCCTGGGTCGGTGCCGGCGCCGGCTCGTAGTACCCCGAGGAGGCGGACACGTACGACGACGGCTGCGTGTGCTCGGACTGACCGTAGACCGCATGGCCGGTGTGGCCGGTGTACGACGAGTACGTCTCGGCAGCGTGCGACGTCGAGTGGTCCGGCACGGCGGGCTGGATGGCCGACGGGCTGTCCACCGCGACCCGAGCGGCCCGGCGACCGGCGCGCGCAACTGGCGCGGGCTCAGGCTCGGGTGCGGGCTGGGCAGCCTCAGCCGGCGCAGCGGGCGCCGTCGAGGTCAGGTAGTCGGACTCGTAGGAGTACGGCTCGGAGTAGCGCGCGGCCCAGGGCTCTTCGACCTCGGGCTGCGGGGGCACGGGCGGCAGTACCGGCTCAGGCGCCAAGGCCGGCTCCGGCTGGTACGCGTACGGGTCGGGCTGGACGACGGTCAGCGGGGGCGTCTCGTCACGCCAGCTGCCCGTCGTACCGAGCACGTCCGCGGTCACCGAGCTGCGGTAGTCCTCCCAGCTCTGCGGCGCGTCGTACGTCGTCTCGGCCGCCGGCTGCTCGTCCTGCCATTCCTGGACCGGGTTGAACTGCTGCGTCGCCGGACCGCCGTCGTCGTCGCGCCACGTCTCCACTACCGGCGCGAACGGGCTCCACTTGGGCGCCTCCTCGCGCTGCGGCTCACCGGCGAACGCGGCCGGAGCAGCGGCGCCGTCACCCGGGAACGTCTGCGGCGCGAACGGGCTGCCGGCCGGAGCCTGCTCGGCGGCCGGAGCCTGCGGGGCCGGCGCGAACGGGTTGCCGGCCTGCGGAGCGCCGACCGTCTGCAACTGCGGCTCGCGCACCACGCCGAGCGCCGGACCGCTCGCGATCGGCTCGTTGATGGCCGGCTGCTCGTCGGTGTCGTCGTTCGCGTACGAGGCGCTCCCGAATGCGTTGTTCGCGTACGACGGGACCTGCTCGATCTCGTACGTCGGGACGGACCGGAGCTTCGGGCCCTGGTCCCACCACGGCACCCACTTGCGCGTGGTCTGCATGTGGTTGATCTTGCGGATCACCATCGTCGCGGCCACCGCCGAGATCGCGGTCAGCACGAGGGACGCCGTACCGGCCAGGGCGATGCCACGCAGCGACCCGACAGTGGCTTCCATCCACATCAGGAACCGGCGGACCACCACGTCGAACGCAAGAGCGCCGATCCAGGCACCCCACCACACGGACGTGAGAGTCGGGGGCCGGAACCGGCGCAGGTCATCGGCGTACACAGGGGTCTTCGGATCGCTGGCGAGCCAGACGTCGTCGACGATCTGTTTCGGGTACCAGAGGTTCGGTCCGGGGCAGAACCAGCTCGCCAGCACCCAGCCGTGGCTGCGGCGATGGTCGGCCTGGCAGAACACCTCGGAGTTGACCCGGGCCCGCCACAACCAGATGACGAACACCACCGCGGCGGCGACCGAGATGATCACGTTCGGGACCGCGGTGATCTTGGCGATCGCGTCGGCGCGATTCAGGTCCGCGTCGTCGACGTTCGGCATCCCGCCGAGGTAGCGGTGCACGACCGAGTACGTGTTCCAGTCGGACCAGGTGGACAACAGGTGCGTGAGCGTCGACGCCCCGAGCAGTCCGATGGCGATCTTCCCGACCGTCCCGACCTGCTGGAACTCCTCAGCCGCGTGCGGCTGCCACTCTTCTTCCTGGTCCTCGACAGCAGTCATCAATGCCTGCGGGTGGCTCACGTCTCGCGTCCCTCGCGTTGCTGGAACTCCGTCGTCGTCTGTTCGGCGCTTCGGCCAGATCCTGCCCCCGCGTGACCGAGCCACATTGATACCACGAAGTAGGTATGCGAGGGCAGCCGGCCCCAGCACGGAGGGTGCCGACTTAACGTGTTCTTTTCGTACGCCCATCACCTTAGGTAACGAAGCAGAAGACTGGGCGTGACGGTTTGGTTTACCGCGCAGGGGGTTGGTAGCCGCTGTGCGGTGTCCCGACCGCCCACCACGGCACCCAGGGACGCCGGGTCTGCAGCTCGTCGATCCGCTGGATCAAAATCACCGCGAAGACGGCCGCGGCGGTGGTGAACAGCGCCGAGACGGAGGACAGTATGACGTTCGTCCGCAGATCTCCCAGTTGCGACGCGCCGGCGAGAACACCTCTTTGCACGATGTTTCCGGTGACCAGGCCGGCCACCCAGGTCAGCCACCACGCCCACGCCAACCGAGTGCCCGGGATGTCCTTCAGTTCGGGCGTCAGCGGGTCGGTCCCTGGGTCGCTGGCGGCCATCACGTCGTCGACCACCTGCTTCGGGTACCAGAGGTTCACCACCGGAACGAGCCAGCAGCCGAGTACCCAGCCGCGGGAGTACCGGTGGGCGCCGCGGCAGAACATCTCCGCGTTCCAGCGCACCCGCCACAGCCAGACGATGAACACCACGGCCGCCGCGAGCAGCGCCAGCCCGGCCACGATCCCGAGCGAGCCGGAGATCAGGTACGCCTCGGACAGCCGGTTCGCGTTCTCGCCGTACTGCTTGCGGGTCCGGTACAGGTTCCAGTCCGACCACGCGGTCGACCACGTGGTGACGGTGACGACTCCGATCAGGACCGAGGCACCGATGCCCATCGCCCGCTCGGAGCTGAACCACCGGTCCATCGGTGGTTGCGACGCCCGGCTCGGCATGGATCAGAGATAGCACAACCCGGCGTGACGGAGCGAGAACATCCGGTCGCACACCGTTCGTGGCGGCTTTCCGCCAGACATTGTCGGTGGCTGGAGGGAGGATGGTCGCATGCACTGGTCCGTGGTCGACTCACCGGTCGGCGAGCTCGCGCTCGCAGCCGACGAGACCGGGCTCTGCCGGCTGCACTTCGGCGCGACCGATCGCCCGCTCGGCCCGCATCCGCTGCTGTCCGAAGCCGCCGAGCAACTCGCGGCCTACTTCGCGGGCGAGCTCCAGGAGTTCACGCTGCCGCTGTCGGTGCGCGGCGGCTCCGACTTCGAGCGGGCGGTCTGGAAACAGCTCACCCGGATCCCGTACGGCGAGATGCAGACGTACGGCGATGTCGCGAAGGCCGTCGGCGACGCCGGTGCCGCCCGCGCCGTCGGGACGGCCTGCAACCGGAATCCGCTGGCGATCGTCGTGCCCTGCCACCGCGTGGTCGGCGCCGGCGGGAAGATGGTCGGATTCGGCGGCGGCATCCCGACCAAGCGGCATCTGCTCGAGCTCGAGGCCCGGGTCAGCTTCGAGACACTCTGGACCTGACCGGTTTCGGCAGGTGGAACTAACGAAGATCTGACACCCGTACGCGCGGTGCCGGAGCGCGGCGGACCGGTCGGGGCACTAACGTTTGAAGCGAGTGATTCAGGCGTCTCCCCACCTGCCTTGGAAGACATATAAATGAACAAAGCCCGCACCACTGACCACCTCCACCCCGACCTCAGTGCCCTGATGAACAAGAGCGCCGAGGAATGGTCGGCCCCGGAGATCCAGGACGCCGCGCGCGCGGCGCTCCAGATGCACGCTCCGGACCGGGAACCGCTGACCTGGACCAAGCGGCTCAAGGTCGTTCCCTGGTTGCACCGCAACGACGCCGTCTGTCTGAGCTGCGGCGGGACGTACCCGTGCATCACGCATCGGTACGCGACCCAACTGCTGTCCGCCGGCCGCTACACGATCGCGAAGGCGTCCGAGGACCCGGAACCACAAGTCAACTGACGAGCCGACCGACGGCCTGACGCTGTTCGCGCAAGGCGGCGTCACCTGGACGAACGAAGGTCCCGATCCCCAGCCGGGGGTCGGGACCTTCGCCGTTGCGGTGCTGGTTGCGGTCGTGGTTGCGGTGGTTCTTCGCTCAGGAGTCGCTGGAGCCGGTCGACTTCCTGGTCGTGGCCTTCTTCGCGGTGCCGTTCGACGCGGCCTTCGCGTCGTCCTTGGCCTCGCTGGTCGCGGCATCAGCCTTGGCGTCGGTGCTCGCCTTGGCATCGGTGCCCACCTTGGCGTCGCTCGTGGCCTCGGCCTTGGGGGCCTCGGTCGTGGACTCGGCCGGCTTCGTGTCTGTCCGGCCGTTCGACGACGGGGTGGTCCCGTTCGCGTGCGACGTCGTACCGGCCGGGGCCGAGCTGTAGTCGCGACCGCTGGTCGGGGTGGACTGCCACGCCGGCTCCGGCGGGGTCAGCAGCTTCTTCACCGCGGCCGCGGCGAGCGCGCCGAGCCCCAGGAACAGCACCACATTGCGGAGCTTGTGGCTCTTCTTCGGCACGTCGAGCTCACCCTTGAGCGCGGCCTTGGTGGCCTTGCTCCGGCGGGTGGTCTCCTCGACGACCGGCTCGGCGGCGGCCGCCAGGGTCGCCAGCGCCGCGGTCATCTTCGGCAGCAGGTCGTCGTTCAGCCGCTCGCGCGCCTTTTCGGCCGCGTGCTCGGTGGCCGGTCCCACCTTGGCCAGCGCGTCGTCGAGCACCGGTCCGGCCTTCTCCACCGCCTGGTGGGCGAGGTGCGCACCCCGCTCGACGGCCTTCTCGGCGTACGGCGACACCTTCTCCCGTGCGGTGCCCACAGCCGGTGCGAGATGGTCACGAACCTGGCCCACGGCCGGTCCGAGCTTCTCCGACGCCGACCCGGCAAGCGGACGGACGCGCTCCTTGGCGGTCTCGACCCGGCCCTTGGACTTCCTCAAACCCACGGTTCCCTCCTCGGTGCCACCCGCCGCAGCGGACAGCTCTCCCGCCCATCGGCGACATGGGCTCGTTCTGGTTACGACTCTGGACAAATCCGGCTTCATCTGCATCGTACGACGTACCGCCGCGATAATCCGGTGCCCCCACCGCACTCTCCGTACACATCCACCCCGACGGACACCCACCGCCACGCTCACCTCGCCGGACAGCCAACGCCGCAGGCCTACCCACAGAACGTCGCCCGCACCGCGCCATACCTCGAGGTCGGCGGCAGCTTGCCCATTCATCTGAAGGGTTGCCCCCAATGCCGCTCAGTTAGGGCTGGGGTGTGGTTGTCAACCGTCGTGGATGTGGATGGTGTGGGTGATCTTGTAGTTGTTGCGGTC